>CAIRND010000705.1 GCA_903879825.1 uncultured Geobacteraceae bacterium | reverse complement strand
GGCGTGAGAAATTACTTTATGTGAAATTTCAGCAAGCCGGTGAGTATTTTGTCATATCTTTCAAGGAGCTGTAACAATGAAATCAAAATGGGATACTAAACAATGCCCGCTATGCTCAGTGGGCACATTGCATGAGGGAAACCAGAAGAAAAGCCTGGAATACCGGGGACGTGAATATGAATTCACGACGGTGGGTGCTTTCTGTGATCATGGCCATGACGGCTTTCCCAATTACGATGAGCGAGAGGAAATAACTTGGAAAGCCTTTCGGGATAAGGTCGACGCTGAAGAGGTGGCGGAACTGGCAAGGATCAGAAAAAAACTTAAACTCACACAAAAAGAAGCAGCGTTAATAACAGGTGGTGGACATAACGCTTTCTCTCGGTATGAGCGCGGAGAAGCTAAACCTATTCAAGCTGTAGTGAATTTATTTATGTTACTGGATCACCACCCATATCTATTGAACGAGTTGAAGAACATAAGAACCGCATAAAAGCGTTGGCTGGCATTTATGAAGAAAAGGGCAGGCTACTTTTGAATCATGTAAAAAAAAGTAGCCTGCTCTTTTTCATTTCTGCCTGCTGAGTCTCATGCACTGTGTTACCTGGTATTTATACTTCACTGGTAATAAATCTTGCAAATTCACGATTAAATAATTAAATTACAAGAAAGTGATTCATCGCTCCGGGGGGGGTATGATCCCAAGATTTATTTCACCGACAATTCAGCGACTTGCAAAGGGATTCCCGGTGCTTGTTCTTACCGGTCCGCGCCAGTCAGGAAAAACAACTCTTGTACGTGATACTTTTCCGGACAAGCCATATGTCTCCCTTGAAAATCCCGATCAGAGGCTGTTTGCCAACGAAGATCCGCGTGGGTTTCTGGCCCGCTATCCGGATGGTGCCATCTTTGATGAGGTGCAACGCGCACCTGAACTGCTCTCCTATATTCAAGGAATCGTTGATGAACAGCGCACACCGGGGCGATATGTACTGACCGGTTCCCAAAACTTCGCTCTCAGTCGTCAGGTAAACCAGAGCCTGGCGGGGAGGGCTGGTATCGCTCAGCTGCTGCCGCTGTCGGGGGGAGAGTTGATGGCAGAAGGATTTATCAAAAACGGGCTGGATGAATGGCTCTTTACCGGTGGCTATCCGGCTTTATACAGCACTGTTGTCACTCCCTCTGACTGGTTCGCCAGTTATGTGACCACCTATCTCGAACGGGATGTGCGTGATTTGACCACGGTACGTGATCTGATTACCTTTCAACGCTTCCTGCGTCTCTGTGCTGCGCGCACGGGACAGTTGCTTAACCTGTCTTCCCTGGCCACTGACTGCGGAATATCTCAGAGCACCGCCACCGCCTGGCTGAGCATCCTTGAGGCCAGTTACATTGTCTTCCGGCTCACACCGCATTTTGCCAACTTCGGTAAACGATTGATCAAAGCCCCCAAACTCTATTTTCATGATACCGGGTTGGCGGTATTTCTTCTTGGTATCCAGACGCCGGAGCAGCTTGCCACTCATTCGGCACGGGGAGCACTGTTTGAAACAATGGTGGTCTCTGAATATCTGCGAGTTCGCTGGAACCGGGGTGATATATCCAATCTCTATTTTTGGCGTGACAGCACAGGAAACGAAGTGGATCTTTTACTTGATGAAGCGGGGGTTCTACATCCGATAGAGATCAAGTCAGGTCAGACGGTTGCTGGAGACATGTTACGGACGTTAAAGAAGTGGCAAACAATTTCAGAGTCTACCGTTGAACCGCGCCTCGTCTTTGGTGGTGAGGGAGCGTATCTTCGCAGCGGCGTTCAAGTCACCGGTTGGCGTGAGATGCTGGGTGGGGATGCGCGAGAGGTGACGGAGTAGAATGATTCTGCAGGAACAGTTGATTCACACAAGCCAAGTATCTGGTATGGGTGCCTGGCTCTTTTATGAGTGGAAATTTTATGTTGCATACCGTAAGAGCAGCAGCCTTTCATTGAATCTTCGGCGGCACTACTACTCTCTCAAATTCGGGTAACCATACACCTTTTTTGTGATTAAATGTTTTGACGACAACCTTATCCGGATAAAGGAACAGTGAATTGGTCCAGATGGTGTCACGGTTCATGTCACTGTTGTGAATGTTAGTGATGCGCTTTTCGTAGACATTGATTTCGGAGGCAAAACTTTCATCCTTTGGGGTTGTGTGCGTATGGCCGGAGACCCAGAGAAAAACCTGAGGATACTCCATGAGGAGATCGTGAATCCTGCCGGATGGCTGTGCTGAGAAGTTTGGATTATTGTTTCGTACGGTACCTTCCAGGGGTGCATGGAAAAAAATGATCGTCGCCCGCTTTTTGTTGTTATCCAGTTCTAAACGT
>CAIRND010000704.1 GCA_903879825.1 uncultured Geobacteraceae bacterium | reverse complement strand
GAGCGGGGTATCGGGGCTGTTTTCAGATGAATTTTACCGGCATGTACAACGCTACCTTGAGGATGACGGTCTTTTCGTTCAATGGGTTCAGTTGTATGACATGGATTTATCGCTGGTTGTCTCTGTATTCAAAGCACTTACGAAAAACTTCTCTGACTACACTGTCTATCTGACTGCCGGCAATGCCGATCTCATGATTGTTGCAAAGAAAAATGGGGTATTGGGAGCGCTTAGGCCGGATATGTTTCAATATCCCGCCTTCCGCTCGGCATTGGAGAGAATACAGGTGAAGGGACTTCAGGATATCCGTATCCGTGAGATTGGTTCCAAAAAATTCCTTGGACCTCTGTTTCAGTCGTATCAGGTGCCGGGTAATTCTGATTATTACCCTTTTCTTGACCAGAATGCCGCCAAAGCACGTTTCATGGGAGTCGGAGCGTTTGGCCTTTTGCGACTGGCAAACGGGCCACTCCCCTATATGCATTTGATTTCTCAGTATGACGAAAGCGTTCCGTCACTCAGTACGGTCTCTGTTAACGAAGGATCAATCATGACGCTTCTCGCCAGACGCGGCGCGAGTGTGCAACAGTATCTTTTGACCGGAATGTTTCCGAAGGATGCCGAATTTGATGATCGAATTGTATCTCCAATTGTTCGCACTACAGCTGTTAATCTTCGCAGAATGTTTCAGGACTGCGGCTCCTTTCCTGAAGCGGTTCGTAAGGAATTGCTCAGCACGGCTGCGGTAACAATGCTACCATACCTCACTCATAAGGAACTGGAGCCGGTCTGGAATGCGTTGGAAAAACCATCCTGCCGCGCAAGCATGCGGGCAACGCCAAGGACAACGCCAACTGTATAGGCGACAACGTATCTCCGCCGATGCAGTGGGTCAACGCGCCCGCAAAAACCCGCAGCTTCGCCCTGCTCATGGATGACCAGGCAGGGCAGGCGTAAGCTGAGCATTGCGCGCTTGAAGAGAAGATAATCTGGCGTACTATCAACGCTGCCCTGGTTGGGGCCTTGCTGTCAGCATCTTAATGCGCATGAAGGTGCTCAAGCTGCCATCACCGAGGAAAAGAGATTGCCCCTAATTCGGGGTGATTTCTTGTTGTTTGATTGATGAAGGCTTGCATAAATCCTTCATATCGCCGTCGGGTGAAATGTCACCTGGGTTCCATCAGGGCCACAAGATTATTTAAGGAAAAATCATTACAGTCAAAAACCCGCTCACCAAAATAAACCCGATCCTGATCCTGCTGCTGGTACTCAGCACCTTCCTGGCCGTCCCGGCCCCGGTTTCAGCCGGGCCGCTTGCGCCTCCGCAGGGCCTCTCGGTCGCTGATTTAATTAAACCGGATGGCAGCCTGAATACCTCCGGCATCAGCGGTGCGCTCAACCTGGCGGGCTGGGATGTTAATCTAGACCCGCAGCGCGGCCCGGTATTTTCGCCGTCAGCTACTGGCAGTACGTATGCGTGGAGCGCGCTTGGAGAGGGGACGAAGTCGGTGACAGATGAAAACAACGTCCGTGCCATCGCTATCAGTGGCTAAAATGTATATGTAGGCGGTGAATTCACCAGCGCGGGGGGGGTAGTAGTTAACAATATCGCCAAATGGAGTACTGACACTAATAGCTGGTCGGCGCTTGACGTGGGGACGAGTAGTTATGTAAACGCCATCGCAACCGACGGCACGAATATCTATGTGGGCGGTAGTTTTATCAGCGCGGGGGGGGTGTAGTTAACAATATCGCCAAATGGGATACTACAGCAAATTCCGGAAGCGGTGGCTGGTCACCGCTTGGAAAGGGGACGGCTGTTGGTGATGTCTTCGCCATCGCCGTGGATAGTAGCAATAATGTGTTTGTAGGCGGTGACTTTACCAGCGCCAAGGGAACTACCAATGCTGGCGACTGCGCTAGTTGCAAATATATCGCCAAATGGGATACTACTGTAAATTCCGGAAGCGGTGGCTGGCTTGCGCTTGGATCGGGTATAGTAGGTGTGGATGATTATGTATATGTAAACGCCATCGCAACCGACGGCACGAATATCTATGTGGGCGGTAGTTTTACCAGCGCGGGGGGGGG
>CAIRND010000703.1 GCA_903879825.1 uncultured Geobacteraceae bacterium | reverse complement strand
GCTCACTATGAAAAAATTGCTGCCGGTAACCCGGAAATGCTTGATCGCATCAAAGAGTATTACTCAACCAATCAGAATGCCAAACATTCAATCATCTCAGAAATCAAAGAGGATAAAGCAATTTCTTATCTGACTGACCATGCCGTTGTTACTGAAGTTGACGCAAAGCAGCTTAAAGCAGCCTAAGGAGTTTTACATGTATATCCCAATGGTTGTAGAGCAAAGCGGAAGAGGTGAACGGGCCTATGACATATATTCCCGTCTGCTTAAAGAGCGGATTATTTTTCTCGGAGGAGCTATTGATGATACGGTAGCCAACCTTATCATCGCTCAATTGCTATTCCTTGAAGCTGAAGATCCTGACAAGGACATTCATCTGTACATCAATTCACCGGGCGGTGTTGTCACTGCAGGTATGGCAATATTTGACACAATGAACTACATCAAGGCTCCTGTATCGACTATTTGTGTCGGCCAGGCGGCATCAATGGGAGCAATCCTCCTGACTGCAGGTGAAAAAGGAAAGCGCTATAGCCTCAGTCATTCACGGATTATGATCCACCAGCCACTCGGTGGTTTTCAGGGCCAGGCAACAGATATCAGCATCCATGCAAAAGAAATACTGCGCATGAAAGATGAATTGAATGGCATCCTTGCCGATCTGTCGGGTCAGCCAAAAGAAAAGATTGAAGCAGATACTGATCGAGACTTTTTCATGTCAGCAGAAGATGCAAAAGAGTACGGTTTGATAGACGCTATTTTTACTCGCAAACCGCCCACAGGAGAGACACTATGAGCCGTCGTGACGTAGTACAGGAGCATCTGACCTGCTCTTTTTGTGGAAAAAGCCAGGACGATGTAAAAAAGCTTATTGCTGGGCCTGCTGTTTTTATCTGTGATGAATGCATAGAGCTTTGCAATGACATTATTGCAGAAGAAATGAAGTTGGAAGAGACAACAGGGCCAGACCTGAAGAAGCTTCCAAAACCGCGTGAGATAAAGGACATTCTGGATGAGTATGTTATTGGTCAGGAAATGGCCAAGAAAGTCCTCTCCGTTGCTGTCTATAACCACTACAAGCGTATCGACTCCGGTGGTAAACCGGGTGAAGTAGAAATGCAGAAAAGTAACATTCTGCTACTGGGACCTACCGGTTCCGGCAAAACACTTCTTGCACAGACTCTGGCCAGAATCCTTAAAGTTCCATTTGCAATGGCCGATGCGACAAACCTTACCGAAGCCGGTTATGTTGGTGAAGATGTTGAAAACATCATCCTCTCATTGTTGCAAGCAGCTGATTATGATGTGGAACGTGCTCAGAAGGGCATCGTTTATATTGACGAGATTGATAAGATCGCCCGAAAATCTGATTCACCTTCGATAACCCGCGATGTTTCGGGCGAAGGAGTTCAGCAGGCGCTTCTCAAGATCATCGAAGGCACGGTAGCCAGTATTCCTCCAAAGGGCGGCAGGAAGCACCCACAGCAGGAATTTATGAAAGTCGATACCACAAATATTCTTTTCATCTGTGGTGGTGCGTTTGCAGGCCTGGAAACCGTCATTCAGCAGCGCATAGGAAAGAAATCGCTCGGCTTTGGTGCGGACATAAAGAAGCGTGAAGAGAAGAAACTTGGCGAGCTGCTGAAGAGCCTGACTCCTGAGGACCTCCTTAAATACGGCTACATCCCTGAGTTTATCGGCCGACTGCCGATGCTCGCGACTCTGACGGAACTGGATGAAGAAGCTTTAGTCCAAATATTGAAAGAACCAAAAAATTCATTAGTGAAGCAATATCAGAAACTTTTTGATCTTGAAAAAGTACGCCTGCGTTTCACTGACGGGTCTTTAGTGGCAATCGCCAAAGAAGCTTTGAAACGTAACACCGGTGCACGTGGTTTGCGCGCTATTCTGGAAAATTCAATGCTTGATATAATGTATGAAGTCCCATCACAACTGAATGTACAAGAAGTTGTTATCAGTGAGGACGTTATTTATCACAAAGAAAAGCCGATTATCGTATATGAACAGGAATTAAAAGAGGCGGCTTAATTACACTTTCAATTCAGCATGTTAGCAACAAACTGACCATTATAAAAATTAGTTTATAAAACAATATCAGCAAAAACTTGCTCAACCGCCCATAATAAGCATCTTTACAAGAAAAAAGGCTTGACACAAATCAACAACATCTGATAAACAGTGGCTCGCTTTGCAATTCACTAGAAAAATTCTTGGAGGTGTATCGTGACAAAAGCAGAATTGATCAGTTCAGTAGCAGAACAGGCCGGCCTGAAAAAAGTAGATGCTGAGAAAGCTGTTTCCGCATTTATAGCCAGTGTAACTTCTGCTCTCAAGAGCGGTGATAAACTCAGCCTTGTCGGTTTCGGTACATTCTCAACTGCTAAACGTGCTGCCCGTAAAGGTCAGAATCCACAGACAGGCAAGAAAATTGATATTCCTGCTGCAACTGTTCCAAAGTTCAAACCAGGCAAGACACTGAAAGAAGCTGTTAATGTTGTGCCCGCTAAGAAAAAGAAGTAATTGATTTAGATTTACTGAGGGGTTGTAGCTCAGTTGGTTAGAGTGCCAGCCTGTCACGCTGGAAGTCGCGGGTTCGAGCCCCGTCAACCCCGCCAAAAATTAGGGCGAATAGCTCAGCTGGGAGAGCGCCAGCCTTACAAGCTGGATGTCACAGGTTCGATCCCTGTTTCGCCCACCAATAAATTCAGCCACTTAGATTAGTTTCTAGGTGGCTTTTTTTATCCGTGTATCCTCTGGTGTATCCTCTGATAGTTTTGTTACATATTAACTTCACAACAACCATCTCTCCACAAAACTCAAATATTCACCCTCCCCCACTATAATATGATCCAGAATCTTGATACCCATAATCTCCCCAGCCTCCTTGAGCCTTCTGGTGATGGTTATGTCTTCAGATGATGGTGTTGGATCTCCTGAAGGGTGGTTATGTAATGTGAAGCTGCCAGTAATGTGAAGTCATCCTTCATGTCTGCCCACGCTACGCCTGCCCGCCTTTGTCCCACCATATATTTACTTCACATAATTTGTATGGCTCATATCCTCCTCCATCAGGTAGTTCATTACAGAATGGAGGTAGGATTATGCTTGAGCACTGGTACAAAGAACGGCGGACGTTGGCAGATTTTCGGCGGGGGCCACTCGGCCCATACATGGACGGGTTGGCGGCCCGCCTTAAGGAAAGGGGTTATTCAAAAAGTTATGCTTGCTATGTTCTCGGCCATTGCTGCCTGTTCAACAGTTTTCTTATCGATCAAGGGATCAGTCGAGGGAAAGAGGTTACCCCGGCACACTTCGGGGCATTTATCGATGCCTACCTGGCAGACTTCCGAACCACCAGCAACCTCTATGTCGGACGTGGTGCGGTTCGGGGCCACCTGAAACACTTGTTGTCTTACCTGGTTGACGAGGGGGTTATGAAACCGCCCACCCCTAAACCGCTCCCGCCGCAATATCGCTGGGTACTCGAACCGTATTTGCACCATTTACGTGAGGACCGCCAACTCGACGAGACAACAATCCAGAACTACCGGTTAGCTCTATGCAGGTTTCTCGATGGCTTGGGAGAAAGAGCTAAACGTAATGACATGAAGACATTGAAAGCTGATGATGTTGAAACGTACATCAAACAGCACATCAAGGAGAGTCCAGTAAATCTGAGGAGTTTAGCGTCATATCTCCGTAGCTTTCTTCGGTTCTGTGCATACAAGGGATATGTCGCCAAGGATTTTTCCGGAGTTATTCCCTCTGTCCCTGCGTATCGTCTGGCATCCCTGCCCAAGGGGATGGAAGACACCGATTTGCAACGAATCCTGAATGTTATCCCCAAGGGAACCGCTGCCGGAGCAAGGGATACCACCATCATGCTGCTTATGATGGCCTACGGCATTCGTGGCATGAGTGTGGTTGAGTTGCGCCTTGAGGATATTGACTGGCAACACTCAACCATTCTGATTCGGGCAAGGAAGGGAGGCAAAGAAGTCGTGCTCCCTTTGCTGGAGGCTGTCGGTGAAGCGATTATCCAATACCTCCATCATCGCCCGGAAACGCGGCTCCGAGAAGTTTTCCTCGGTGTGAAGGCTCCCTACTTCCCGCTCACCGGCCAGGACATATCCATTATCGTCCGTAAGCACATGACGAACGCTGGAGTAAAGAAACCCAAGAACGGATCGAATACATTGCGACATTCGTGGGCAATCCGGGCATTGGCACAGGATTCACCGATCAAAGCCATTGCCGATGTCTTGGGTCATCGTTGTCTGAACACCACCTTCATCTATGCCAAGGCTGACCTCAAGATGCTTCGTCAGGTAGCCATGCCATGGCCGAAAGAGAGGTGAACTATGGCGACATGTGTATTCCGCAGTCCCGTTGCCTCCAGTCTCCAGGCGTTCTGGGAGATGAGGTGCGCCCTCGGTCGTAAAGGTGAAAGTGACAGTAAGATTCTCTGCTATCTGGATCGTTTCCTGATGTCTGAGCTGAAACCAGGATTACCGATAACTGCCGACATTGCAGAGCGATGGTTCAAATCGATGGAGCACCTGAGTATCGGAAGCAGGCTCAATCGCATGTCCATCATGCGGCAGTTCTGCGCATATCTGAGCAATTTCGATCCACAGACATGCGTTATTCATCAGAGTTTTCTCCCGCGAAGGAATCGCCCGGCACCTTATATCTATTCGCCGCAGGAAATGAATCTGGTTCTGGATGCTGCCGTCAGAATAGGTCCGGAAGGCAGCCTTCGTCCCATGCTCATTTCCACCATTATCGGCCTGCTCTACAGCACCGGTCTGCGCATCGGGGAAGCACTAAAGCTTCTGTTGGCAGATGTGGACATCGAAGGAGATTTGCTGACGATTCGGAACACCAAATTCAAGAAGTCCAGATATGTTCCCCTGTCGCCGTCCACTACCTGCCAGCTGGCAGACTTCCTATATCAGCGGAAAGCAGCTGGCTTTCCCACTGTTCCGACTGCGCCGGTTTTTATCAGTCCATCCGGAAAGGCATACCGACCTGGACGGATTTGTGAAGTCTTCTTGGAAATTCTCAGAGATGTCGGACTGCGTGGTCCCAAAGGAGAACGTG
>CAIRND010000702.1 GCA_903879825.1 uncultured Geobacteraceae bacterium | reverse complement strand
TGTGTCAACCAGCTATTGAACGGGGTGAAAAGGTGTGTGCAGAGTTGCCGATCACCAATGTCGATCGCGTGACCGGCACCATTCTCGGCAATGAAATCACCCGTCATCATGGCGCGAAGGGCCTGCCGGATGATACGGTGACTCTCACCTTTAACGGTTCAGCCGGGCAAAGTTTCGGGGCATTCATCCCGTGCGGCATAACCATGAAGCTGTCGGGAGACGCCAACGACTACCTTGGCAAAGGGTTGAGTGGCGGCAACATCGCTGTCTATCCACCGAACGGGTCCATCTTTAAGGCCGAAGAGAATATTATTGCCGGTAACGTCGCCTTGTATGGTGCTACCAGCGGCAGCGCGTTTATACGCGGTATGGCCGGCGAACGGTTCTGTGTGCGTAACTCGGGAGCCACCGCCGTTGTAGAAGGTATTGGCGATCATGGTTGTGAGTACATGACCGGCGGCACAGTCGTTGTTCTCGGCACTACCGGACGTAACTTTGCGGCCGGCATGAGCGGTGGTGTGGCGTATATCCTTGACGAACAGGGCGATTTTGCCTCCCGTTGTAATACGGAGATGGTTGGTCTCGAAGCGCTTGATGACAGCGATACGGCAGTTCTGAAGGCTCTGATTGAAAAACATATTGAATGTACCGGAAGTTCCCAGGCAACGATGCTGCTGATTAATTGGCAGAATGTTGTGAAACAATTTGTCAAGGTTATGCCGATGGACTACAAACGGGTGCTGCAGGCGCTTGAAAGAGCGACAGCTGCCGGTCTGAGCGGTGACGATGCATTGGCTGCTGCTTTTGAGGAAAATTCTCACGGTGGTGGGCATTAGAAGCAAAAACAACCCCCTCAATCCCCCTTATCAGGGGGAGGCTTAGAGGCTCTCTTCTGCTAAGAGTACCCTCTGGGGCATGAAGGGATTGAGGGATTAAGACGTCCACTAGTTTTATAGAAACGATATATATAGGGAAATAATCATGGGAAAACCTACTGGATTCATGGAATATACTCGTGCAGTGCCTGCTGATCGGGCACCTTTGGAGCGATTAAACGACTGGAATGAATTTCATCTGCACATGCCGGATGAAGATTTGCGCACCCAGGGCGCCCGCTGCATGGATTGCGGAGTGCCGTTTTGTCACAGCGGCGTACTGATCAGCGGCATGGCCAGCGGCTGTCCGATTAACAATCTGATACCGGAATGGAATGACCTGGTGTACCGCAATCTCTGGCATCAGGCTCTGGACAGGTTGCTGAAAACCAATAACTTTCCGGAATTCACCGGACGCGTCTGCCCGGCACCCTGCGAGGGTTCCTGTACACTGGCCAGCATTGATCCTGCCGTGACAATAAAAAATATTGAGGTCAGCATCGTTGAACGCGGCTTTGAAGAGGGGTGGATTGTACCTGCTCCCCCGGCTGTTCGTACCGGTAAAAAAGTTGCAGTCGTCGGTTCCGGCCCTGCCGGACTCTCTGCCGCTGCCCAGCTAAATAAGGCCGGTCACACTGTTACGGTATTTGAGCGCGCTGACCTGCCCGGTGGACTTCTTATGTATGGTATCCCCAATATGAAGCTCGATAAACGCGATGTCCTGCTGCGCCGCATCAAGTTGATGGAGGCTGATGGTATTACTTTTGTCTGTAATGC
>CAIRND010000701.1 GCA_903879825.1 uncultured Geobacteraceae bacterium | reverse complement strand
TGGCAATCCTGAACCTTAATGACGGAAAGTTGGGTGGGGGCAAAAGTTCCATCGCTCTTCTCGACACGTTGCAGCGCAGTTATCCGAAAAGTGTCTGGGCACGACAGGCGGAGCCACTCTTGTCATATCTCAAAGGTCCGCATAGCATTCGAAGTCGTGAAAGAGAGCTGACTTCCCTGCGAGAGAAAAACTTTGCTCTCAACAGGGATGTCCGTGAGTTGCGTCAGGTTATCGAGCGGTTGAAGATGCTTGACCGTGAATTGGAGCTGAAGATTAAACATTGATGTTGTTCAGTATTGGTGATTTGCCAGCAGTCTCATAACTCTCCCCAACCCCCTCTTATCTTAAGAGGGGGAGCCAAAGGCTAAATCTCAAACACCACTAAAATCACTCCTTCGCGTCCCTCCCCTTAATTAAGGGGAGGACAGGAGGGGTTAGCCTTTCCACTCTGTCCATCAGAAACAGCACCCTCATCATTCCGTACCAAAACCAGCTTTTTATCGAGACAGCTTTTCAGCATCAGATGCGTTTCCATGATGGAGTATGGCAACAATTATCAAGCTCTCTGCCCATAAAAAAACAGCTCAAATCAGGGGTATTTCGGACGTCCGAAATACTGCCGTAACATACTGATATATAATAATACACACCAAAAAAGTGCCCAAATTTTTGTACCGGTCTTTTCTGCCGATTCTGGGATAACTATCCAGAATACAACACGTTATCACTTTAGCATCTTTAAACGCTGATATGCCATGCTGCGAAGCTGTACTAGGTTTGTTCCCAGCGATAACTTCTGCTCAGGTGTCAAAGTTGTTAGATCCAAGATATCGAGCCGGTTGTAAAACTGATCCACAAAAGTCAGATCAACCGGCGCATCAGTTGGTTTTGCCTTGGTGCTCTTCTTTCGTATTTCACCGACAGTTAGACCACTTTCCTTATATTTGGTATAGAGCGCTGTCATCTTTTCTGGAGTTTTCTGCTTGGCTATGAGAACAAGAATACTCCTTCCCGCCTTGGGATCATTGCGGCAATCATCCTTTACTTCAGCAGGCAGCTTGTTGAGCGAAAGAATCTCTGAAATTGTTGAAGCAGATTTTCCCAGTACCGTGGTCAGGTCGCTAAGTGCATAATCATGGAGTGCCCGCAGTTTTTCTATCGCTTCTGCTTCCTCGATGGCTGTCAGGTTTTCCCGCAATAGATTCTCTACAATAGAAATTTCAGCAGGATCGCCATCGGTGAAGACCGCAGGTATCGTCAGGCAACCGGCCAGTTTTGAAGCCAGAAAACGCCGCTCACCAGAGACCAGCAACAATAATCCCTCTGCCGACTGCCGCACAAGAACCGGCTGCAATATACCATGCTTTTCTATCGAGGCTTTCAAATCCGTCAGCGCCTGTTCATCAAAATATTTGCGCGGTTGTTCCGGGTCTGGCTGCAGGTCGGCAATGTTCAGGTTATACAACTGCCCTTTTTCGTAGATTATCTGCTCAGTATCAGACATTTTGGGTCTCCTGTTATCCCTTGAGTTGTTTAATCCGCACTCTGTGAAGGGGGCATGCCATCTGCCGTTGCCCCTGCCTTTCGTTTAAAAAGCAAAGGGGGCAAAACAATCCCTTTGTGAGCGTCCCCCACACCAGCCACCCTCTCTGATTTACTGACCGCCTACAACAGGCCCTGCAATGCTGCAATTGAGAGGGGGGTGATGGTGGTGTCAAAGCTCATGGGGGGGATGGTGTTAATTGTTGTTGTCCTCACCGTACCATCGCTGAATGTGGCACTGATAGTTGCTGTTCCAAACCCCACCGCAGAGGCCAAGCCACGTGCCGAAATAGTGGCTACGGCGGTATTGGTTGAACTCCAGGTAACTAATGCGGTCAGGTTCACCGGCGAAATAGTCGGAATCGCGGTAAGCATGGCCTCAAACTGCCGGGTTTCGCCAATAGGAACATTTGGGCTGTCAGGCGTGATATTTACGAAAGTTTGAGTAAGAGAAAGCGGAAGTGGAAGAGAAAGAGGAATAATTTGCGATGTCGAAAGTTGTTGAACCTGGGAGACAGTAAACACGCCGTGGTTTGTCGAACTAAAGGTGTTTAAAATTGAGGTTTGGATAGCTGATGTCAGAGTTGCCAGTGTGGTGGGGTGAGGCGTAATTGCTAACTTGTTGTCTGTAACGGCAACTGACACCAGAAGCTGCTGATTATAACTGATTGTTGCACTACCATCAGTCGTCGTCGTAATGGAGATGTTTTTTATGACCAAATCAACACCTTGGTCGATTACAAGTGTACCACTCAGAAAGTCACGCTGAGTCGTTGGTATCGATGACGGATACAGCGTATCAAGGCTTGTCGTTAAATTTGATGCGATTACAGATAGATTGGTAATGACTTTTGAAAGATGCTGTGTGGGATCGGTAAAAATGTTGCCAACAGATTCTGCCCCAGCTGATGCTGCTGTATTTATGCAGAGATCCGTAAGAGGATTGATGTTTGTGGTTGTTGCAGAACCTGCCGCAGAGTAATAATTTCCTGCTTTAAGTATGAAAGGAGCCGTCATTCCATTAACAGCGATACTGTACGCTCCGGTGGCAGAGTCTATTAAACCGGTTCTTGTCGCATTTTTCGAATCTTTTAAAGTTACAGACCCGGTTATCGGACTACCTTGAGAAGCCGTCCCTGAGATGACAGCGCCAGAACCATATGCTTTTGCAGCGTCTGAAAAGGTGACCGAGCCTCCGGAACTATCAGAACCGCAGCCTTGAAGAAAGAAAATAAACAGGGCACCAAATGTAAAATGTTTTATAACGTACATGTTTTTGCGCCTCCTTTACACGTGCAAAATGAATTACCTGAATACGTACCTGATTCCTAGGATGACGTTGTGGTTACTGAAGCCGGTTTTTATTTGATCTATTTTTATATCCTTGGTGTCGAAGTAACGATAGGAAATATCCAGGATGATGTCTTTGGTAATCCTGACTCCGCTTCCGATGCAGACCTGATAGGCAAGGGATGTATCACTGCCACTGTTCCATATTGCATTAGAATTAATGGCTACCTCGGACATATTTACTCTGGCAAAGCCGATACCTGCCCCGATATAAGGTGAAAACGAATATCCATCCATTACCTCCACATTGTGATACCAATCGTAATACAAGTTGCTCATTGCCCCAATACTCCAAACGTTACTGTCAATATCCGTAGTAATACCTGAATATGTGAACTTGTTTGCCACAGCTCTTTTGTAAAATACCTCTTCTTCTACTCGCAACCCGACTCCGAACTGATGTCCAAGAAATGCGCTAACAGCCGTTCCGGTACTGTCGTAGCTTAATGACGCAGAAGAGTTATTCCGATCAGCAAGTATGCTGGAACTCGGCATTATCAGTCCCGCAGATACACCGACATAGTTGTTGATTTGACCAGCGGATGAATATGTCGCGACAATAACAATTAAACATGGAATTATAATAATAAATTTAAACAAAATAACCCCTTGGTGCGTGAAATGTGAATTATAGATGATTTGATTCAGTTATACACGTGGTGAGTCTTAACCTTAGCACCGTTTTACTTGTTTTTTTACATTTGTCAACATTTATAAAAATATTTGAAAATACAATGTTTCTGCTCTTCAGCCTTTGCCTGTAATAAGTTTAGAGGAGTGAAAAATTGTATCTGCCAGCGAGATAATTTGGCCTGTTATCTCAGGCGCCGGACGCCTCGTTACACATTGGTTGAGTTTGCCCTCACCTGAAATGAGTTGTCCCTTCACCGCAAATATCTCAAAATACATATTGACATATTCAGCTTTTAATATATATATGAATAATACAAATGCAGGGAGGATCTATGTATCGATTAGTAACTATAGGTGCCGTTATGCTGTTTTCGGTTGCTGCTGCCGGGGCGGAGACGCTGAAGTTGTCGCTGAAGGATGCGATGAACATGGCCCTTGAGAATAATAGCCAGATCAAGGCGGCGCGATTTAATTCACAG
>CAIRND010000700.1 GCA_903879825.1 uncultured Geobacteraceae bacterium | reverse complement strand
TCACAGGGGTGGTTGCAAATTCGTGCCAGAATGCCGGGAAACGGCATTGTCCTGGCCAGCACCTTGAAGGCGGCCTCCCGGTCACCGCGCCCCATCTCCTTCACAAATAGTCGGGCATCGACATGAATCGGACAGGCCGCTGTACACTCCGGGGGTTCTTCCTGGATGCATTTCTGTTCCCATTCCCGCAGTTGGTCTTGTTCCATGGCTTGTTTCCCTGAGATTGAAAGTCCCCCCCTCCCGTGGCAGGAGGGGGGGAAATGTTACTTTTTCAAAGTTTCAAAGCCACCCTGCGACATATAACCGCCTGCAACGGCATCGCTAACGTCGAAAGATTTCTTCTCCGATTTAAGTGCAGCCAGAACCTTTTCGGGATATGCGGGAATGGATCTGATGCGAACGCCACAGGCGCTTTTAATCGCGTTGATGATTGATACGTGCGGTGATGTCAACGGCCCTTCACCGACACCGGCCTGGCCGAAGGCGCCGTCTTTACGCGGATATTCGGTATAGATCAGCTCCATATCATCCGGGACGTCCTTGATGAACGGAAAGCCGGAACCGATCAGGGTGGTGTGTTTCTTCAAATCTTCAAAGTCTTCCGTCAGAGCCAGACCAACGCCCTGAACCAGACCACCGTACACCTGTCCATCGACGGTAAGCCGGTTACTTATGGTACCGTTGTCTCCGGCGTAGGTCATTTTCAGCACTCTCGTTTTGCCGGTGGTGATATCAACTTCAACCTCGGACATAAAGAGGGCATACATATAGATGCAGAACGGCGCCCCCTGCATGTTGTCATCCATATGGGTACTCGGAGTGGTCCAGCTCCCTTCATACTTGACCGGAAGTGCAGAGGCCACCATTTCATCATAGCTGCGGTAGCTGCCGTCAGCCTTACGCAGAGCATCGAGCAGCAGGACACATGCCGCATGGATCGCGTTGCCGGTGACCACGTTCTGGCGACTCCCGCCGGAAGGACCGGAGTTCGGATGAAGACTGGTGTCGTTCATGCTGAGATGGATCTGATCCGGCCTCAGATTGAGGGGTCGCAGAGTATTGTGGGCAAACACCACTGTGCCGCCATCAGATCCCTGACCATGATCCTGCCAGGCATTGCCGACGGTTACACTGCCATCCGGATTAAGCTCCACCCAGGCACCCGAAGTATCCGGGCCGTCGAGACCGCAGCCGTAAATACCGAGGGACACGCCAACACCCCGTTTATGGGTATCGGTAGAACTGTTCGCGGCCCGCAACAGCGCATCCTGATATTTCGGTCGCATCAGGTCGAACAGCTCCTCGAAACAGAACACGTCAGGTGTCTGGCCGGTCGGGGTGGTCGCACCGGGGCGATAAATGTTTTTGTAGCGGAGTTCAAACGGATCCACCCCCATCTTCTCGGCTAATTCATCCATAAGAGACTCAGAGGCAAAGAAACTCTGGGGAGAACCGTAAGCGCGGAAAGCCGAGCCCCAGCCGTGGTTGGTGCAGACCGTACGACCGATGCCGCGAATGCTCTTTATATCGTAGCCCGCGCCGGTAAACTGAGCGCCGCGCGTGGTTACCAGGTCGCCAAACTCCGAATAGGGGCCGTGATCACAGCTCCAGTCGGTCTCCATTGCAAGCAGTTTGCCTTCTTCGTCGGCACCCATCTTAATTTTGAACCACATCGGCGAACGTTTGCCGGTATAGGTCTGTTGCTGATACCAATCGTAACCGAGGAAACAGGGACGACCGGTCGCCAGCGCCGCAGCACCGACCAGAGCTTCCAGAGTCGGGCTGAATTTGTAACCGAAGGTGGCGCCGGTGGGATTCTGAACCACAACGATTTCATGCGGCTCAACACCAAGACCTGGAGCGATCATATACAGATGCAGATGGATGGCGATAGATTTGGAGTGGATAACCACCCGCTTCAGATCATCGATATAGGCAAAACCGACGTCCGCTTCAATCGGCATATGCGGCTGACGCTGCAGGTAATATTCGCCTTCAACCACATGGGCGGCTTTCGCCATGATCGGCTTGGTATCTTCCCCTTTGTTGATGGTGCATTCGTAATAAATATTCGGCGTGCCGGGATGAATCTCAATGGCATCATCGGCCATGGCGGCCGGGGCGTTCATGTAGGCCGGGAGCACTTCCAGATCAACCTTGACCATTTTTGCCGCAGCCTTGGCATTATCCCTTGTATCGGCACAGACGATGGCAACAACATCACCGTACTGGAAAATCTTCTCGTCGTTTAAAATTGGGCGGTCCCAGCCGTCGCCCTTGTTGGTCGGGAAGGTTATCAAACCGGTAATGCGGTTCTTGCCCTTAACGTCCTTGTGGGTAATCACCTTGAAAACGCCGGGCATCTTTTCTGCTTCGGATGTATCAATCCCCTTGATAATAGCGTGGGAAACTTCCGGCTGCACCAGTGCGCACTGCAGAGTCCCTTCAGGGAGCTGTGTCCCCATGTCCTCGCCAAAATCCCACAGGCCGGTAACCTTTGCTACAGAGGTTGGCCGGGGAAAGCGGGAACCATATATTTTCCCGTCAGCAGGAATCTTGAATTCAAGTGCCTGGTCGGTGATTTCTCCACGTAACACTTTGGCAGCATCCATAACCGCATCGACGATCATGCTGTAACCGGTGCAGCGGCAGGCGTTGCGATACTTCTGAAACCAGTCGCGCACATCTTCACGCGTAGGGTTTGGGTTCTCATCGAGAAGCGCCTTGGTGGAGACAATAAAACCGGGCGTACAGAAACCGCACTGCAGGGCACCATGAAAAATGAATGCTTTCTGGATCGCATGGAGATTGAGCGGCGTACCGATTCCTTCAATTGTGGTGATTTTAGCCCGATTTTCAATCCGTTTCATCTTCATGACACAGGACCGCACCAGCTTGCCGTCCAATATCACGTTACAGGCGCCACACTGACCGGTGCCACAGCCTACCTTGGTGCCGGTAAGATGAAGCTGTTTGCGCAGCACATCGGACAGAAGTGCTTCCTGGTCGACGATCAGCGTTCGTTCGATGCCGTTAACAATGAGTACTCTCTTGTTCATACGTAATTCCTCCTCTTAGGTGTGTGCTACAGGTGTAATAGAGTTCAGGTACCAAAACCGCACTGCGGAAAGTGGCATTGGGGGCAACTGAGACAGAGGCCGCCGTGACCAAGACCGGTAATGTCTGCACGGGTAAGAACGTCACCGGCCATGATGCGGGGCACAAGCAGATCGAACACGGTTGCCTTGTTGTACATGGCGCACCCGGGCACCCCGATCACCGGGGTTGTACCGATGTAGGCCAGCATAAACATGGAGCCCGGGAACGTAGGGGAACCGTAGGTAATTTCCCGTCCGCCGGCGGCCCGGATACTTGCCGGGGTCCGATCGTCCGGATCAACTGACATGCCGCCGGTCAGGATAATCATGTCGGCACCTTCACCAAGAAGATCGTGGATCGCCTGCACCGTCATGGCTACGTTGTCAGGCACAAGTATCTGGCGCAGCACACTGCTGCCCAGGTCGTTGATCTTGGCGGTCATCACCGGGCCGAACTTATCTTCAATCCGCTGGTGATACACCTCATTACCGGTAGTCACCATCCCGACTTTCAATTTCTTGAACGGCACAACCTCGATAATCGGAGCACATTCCCGGCAGATATTTTCCACCTCGATGATCTTGTCTTCTTCGGTATAAAGTGGAATTATCCGGGTGCCACCGACAAGCTTTTTGGCCGATACCTGCCGATTCGTGTGTGAGGTGGCAAAGACGATCTCATCAATGGCATTAATCCGGTCGAGAGCGGCGACATTAACCTTGAGCAAGCCGGCTTTCGTGGTCATCAAACGGACTTTTCCTTCACTCGGCGGCATCATTTGAATGCCGCGCCCGAGCGCTGCCTTGGCAATCCGCAGCGCAGCAGGATCTTCATGAATATAACCCTCCGCCAGATTGAGGACGTAAATATTGTCCTTACCCAATTTGAGGAGCGTATCGATATCTTTCGGAGCAATGATGTGCCCTTTTTTGAAGGCTCTGCCGTGGAATTCGCCCGGATCGATGCGGGTGATATCGTGAAAAAGGACCCTGCCGACCGCTTGCTGTACCGGTATTTCCGTCATCATAATGTGGTCTCCCGAATATCTTAATGACTGCCGTGGTTGCAGACGTGTCCGCTTTCGCCTTCGTTGCAGCGCCCTTCCAGATGACTCTGCAGAACGGACACTTCCGACAGTCTGCTGCTTTTAAACAAAAAAACATTTTCAGCAACGGACGCTGAATCGGCCTGAAAAACCTTGAACCCGCAGATATTCATGACCCGCACTGATTCATCGCCGATGCCGCCGACGACAATACCGTCCAGTTGCTGCCTGCACAGGGCAGAGAACGGATTACATCCGGCAAAAGGGCTTGCAGGATCGCAGTTGGCAACTGCGCTGCTCAGCCCGGTATCCGTATCTATAATCATAAATATCGGAGCCGAGGCAAAATGGCCGTAGATATCACTTTCAATACCGGCGTCAGCTATAACGGGGAAACAGACATTCATCAGAAACCTCCTGGGGTTAAACTCCACAATGGTGCATAAATACCCAACCAAATCAAAAGATGCGTCCGTTTACCTGCCGTGGCAGTTTGTCAGTGAGTAGGTTTTGCATGGCGTACACTGCGCTTTGTACTGACCGAGATGTAGGTAGCAGAACCATAATCCGCACTGGCTGCACTGTTTGACACGGTAGTCTTCGCTATCAATCGGATCACCGCAGAGTGCGCACGTTACCTGAGCCATCGTTCCTCCGGCTTATCGAGTGGAGAGCCTTTAAAGTCCTCCCCTTTCAAGGGGGGTTAGGTGAGTTGTTTTTTATTGTAATATGCGTAGCTGTTTCCGATTCGGAAAGCGGGGATTTTTTCCCTGGCAAAGAAATCGAGGAGTTGCGCGGAGGCGTACTACTGTACGCCGAACACGCAACTCCGAAGATTGATGCCGCCAGGGCGAAAAAGCACCCTTTCCGGACGGAAACTAGTTGGATGCATTCCTGCGGGCTAACCGCTTGATGTTGAGAAGATTTTTGTAGCCAACATTTTCGGTGGTGATGTTGCCACCCATGGCGCCACATCCAAGGGTAAGTGATGGTACCAGGGAGTTATACAGGGCGCCGATGGTGCCGTGTACGGAGGGCTGGTTCCAGACAACACGGTTGGCGTGTACTTTCAGTGCGAATTCATGTGCCACATCTTCGTTTTCGGTGAAGACCACTGCCGAATGGCCGGCTCCGCCGAATTCAAGCTGTATTGCGGCAGCTTCGATTGCCTCTTCCTTACTGTCTGTGATGAACCAGCCCAATACCGGCGAGAGTTTCTCGCGGCTCATCCAGTCGTCTCCGCCGGTTGTAGTCAGTGGCACCATCAACAGCTTCCGGTCAGCCGGGATATCAAAACCGGCCAATTTAGCAATGATCTGCGGACTCTTACCGACAATGGCCATATCGGGCACGCCCCGCTCCTTGTCGAACATAATGGCTTCCAACTTGGCTTTTTCTTTTTCGGTACAGAGATAGGCGCCGCTTCTCTCAAAAAGTATCAGCGCTTTCTCGGCGATGTTACGGTCATCAAAAATAACCGACTGATCGGATGAGCAGATGGTGCCGTTGTCGAACGTCTTGGAGGCGATAACATCAGCCACGGCCATATGAAGATTGGCACTTTTTTCGATATACACCGGCACACCACCTGGGCCGACACCCAGTGCAGGGTGACCGGAACTGTAGGCTGCTTTCACCATGGCGCCGCCGCCGGTGGCAATAACAATGGCTATCTCCGGATGCTTCATCAGGGCATCGGTGGCTTCGATGGAGGGTGCAGTTACCCACTGAATACAGTGTTGCGGTGCGCCGGCAGCAATTGCAGCATTCAGCATAATCTGGGCAGCGGCTTCACTGCATTTCTGAGCGCGGGGATGGAAAGCAAAGATGATCACGTTACGCCCCTTAAGTGCTATCAGGGCTTTGAACATGGTGGTGGAAGTAGGATTGGTAGTCGGCGTGACGGCTGCGACAATACCAAATGGCTCTGCGATAGAGATAACACCGTCAGTTTCATCAATGACGCCGACCGATTTCCCTTCTTTCATATAGTCGTAGACTACCTGCGTGCCGAAGTGATTCTTGATGACCTTGTCTTCCACATTGCCGATACCGGTTTCTTCGACGGCAAACTCTGCCAGATAACGTTCACTGGCGACGCCGGCGACTGTCATGGCCTCACTGATCTTGTTAACCTGCTCCTGGGTGAAGCCCCGGAATTCCTCCAACGCCTTGATTGCCTTTACTGCCATCCGATCAATTGCCTGCGCCGCTGTTGTCATGACTACTCTCCTTTGTCTGTGCTTAAATTACCTTGTATGAGAAGGTTGGTGGGTTTGTATACCCGGTAGAAGAGCAGTGTGTATGCCAAGCGCCAAAACATTTTTTTATTTTAGGCATATTTCACGGGGGCTATGCATTGTTATCCAGAACAATCAGTCAGTTACGACATTGCATATAAATTATAGTGAGTGAGTTACCTGGAAAATATGCTGTGCGACCAGTGCATATCTGCGCTCCGGTGTCCCAGAGCGATACATTCGTAAAACATCAGTGTACTAAAACGAGACATGTCCATATATCTCTTGGCACGATAATGGCAAATGTTTCAGCGCTTGGAGTGCCCCGGCCGGGCATTGGAATTCCGTATTTTATCAACAAGGTTTTGTGGAGACAGGAATGAGACGATTTACCGCTGAAGAGCTTGATCCCGTTCGGAAGGCTCGAGAGGACTTCTTGTCCCATGGCACGATCACAACGGGGACCGTTAACGAGACGATTTTTCGCTCGTGGCGCCGCTCGGCAGAACGCGGTCTTGGTATGAAGCCGGGGGAAACGCGCTGCATTCCCCGCTACGATCTTATGGAGCGGCGGGATAAAAACCACACGCTGCTGACCCGTTCCCAACCGGTGATGGAGAATCTGTACCACGAGATCTGCGGCACATCCAGCATGGTACTGCTCGCTGACAGGGAGGGGGTCGTGCTCCACTCCATCGGCGATCCGAATTTCGTTGATCAGGCCCAGAAGGTGTACCTGAAACCGGGGGGGATCTGGTCGGAAGAGGTCAACGGCACCAACGCCATCGGCACCGCCCTGATGGAACAGCTGCCGGTTCACGTGCACAGCAGCGAACACTTTTCTGAAAAGAACCGTTTTCTCAGCTGTTCCGCCACCCCTATTTTTGACCCGAAAGGATGTCTTTTGGGGGCGCTGGATGTCTCAGGGGATTACCGGGCCCACCAGAAGCATACTATGGCGCTGGTACGACTTTCGGCCCAGATGATTGAAAACCAGATGTTTACTCCGCAGTTTCCCGAAGACATCATCATCTGCTTCCACTTGAGACCGGAATTTATCGGCACCCATTATGAGGGCATAGCGGTCTTTTCACCCGATGGTCTTTTCGTTGCCGCGAACCGGTGCGCCCTGTTGCAGTTCGGCCTGGACCGGACCAGAATGATCGGACAAACCTTTGCCTCCCTTTTCAAAATGTCTCTGGCAAAACTGCTTGAGCAGACCCGTTTTGTACCGCAACCACTGCTGAAACTCCCGCTTCTGTGCGGTGCCGAGGTGTATGGCCGGGTGTGGCCCGGCACGACAATTTCACCGGTGACGTTTCTTCCGGTCAGCTCAAAGGCGCGGGGAAGCGCTACGTCTCCCCTGTCTCAACCGGCTCCGGCAGGAGTGTCGCTCACCGAACTGGAGCTGGGCGATTCCGCCATGCGTGCGGTCATCAATAAAGCTCTCAAGGTAGTAGAGCACGACATACCGATCATGATAGAGGGGGAATCGGGGGTCGGCAAAGAGCTGTTTGCCCGGGGCCTGCATCTGGCCGGTTCACGCCGTGGCGGCCCTTTTATTGCGCTTAATTGTTCTGCCATTCCGGAGGGGTTGTTTGAAGCAGAGCTGTTCGGGTATCAGGAAGGCGCCTTTACCGGCGCAAAGCGCGGCGGCAACATCGGCAAGATCAGGGAGGCTGATAATGGCACACTGTTTCTTGATGAAATTGGAGAAATGCCGCTCAATCTTCAGGCGCGACTGTTGCGGTCACTCCAGGATCATACGGTGTCACCCCTGGGCGGCACCGGAAGCTTTCAGGTAAATATTGCGGTTATCTGTGCGACAAACCGGCGGCTGCGAGATGCGGTGACTGCGGGGAAATTTCGCGAAGATCTCTACTATCGTCTTAATGGGCTTCTCCTGACCCTGCCGAGCCTGAGAGCACGGGAAGACCGGGTATTGCTGGGCAAAAAAATCCTTGCGGATCTTGCCGGAAGCGCTCTTGCTCCCTCCATCTCTGAGGAGGTGCTGGCTATCTTTGAACGCCACCCCTGGCCCGGCAACATCCGCCAGATGCATAATGTCATTAAAACAGCATTGGCACTGCGTGGTGACGGTCACGAAATTACTACTGAAGAGCTCTCCGAAGATTTCCTGGAGCAGGCGGGCTACACGAGCAGCGGCGGTAAAATCAGCGCAGAGCAACCAGTCGCAAGAACAACCGATACATTGCTGGCGGATGCCGAGTCCCGCTTTATCGCAACCACACTCGACCGGACCGGCGGCAACATCGCCGCTGCCGCAAAAATAATGGGTATCAGCCGAAGCACCCTTTACCGGAAGCTTCAATTGAATACCGGTGATGAAGGTTCGTAATCCAAAAAACGGCAGTTATATCCACGAAAGGCACGAAAATACACGAAAATTTAACCTAAAAACGGCATTAGAACTGCTTTTCTAGGGTTATTCAGCGTTGTCCGGTTTGGTTTTTGCTTCTAGTCCCCCTCCTTCCTTTTCAAGGAGGGGTTAGGGGTGGTTGCTTTTGATTTTCATCAGTTCTAAGGATAAAAAAGAATCTAAACCTACAACCGACCACCCCCAGCCCCTCCTTAAAAACAGGAGGGGGGCTAAAACCTTCTTTCAACATGTTGATTAAGCTTTATTTTAGAGTTTGCAAAAATCAAACCGGACAACGCTGAGGATTATTATATATTTTGCTGATTTTGTTCGTGTATTTCGTGTATTTCGTGGATAACTGCTTTTTTCCGGTTAAACCAAATAGGTAGGCCGTATCTGTTACCTATGCACTTGGTATTGTTCCGTGTTTTCCGTTGACAACCGCTTTTTTCAGGACAATCCAAAAACCAACAACATCTACACAAAAAAGCAGGGACGCTGTTGATAGCGCCCCTGCTTTTTTCTCGTTCGCGTTTTTCGGTAGCTTTACCGCTACGGTTACCATGCCGACAAAGGGTCGTGGTCAATTTTGTGTGAAAGCGCGCCTTCGAGTACTGCTTTATTAGAAAGGAAGCTTGCCGTAACCCATCAAACCAAATGCCGGAGCCAGCAGACAGGTGAACGTCAGAACAATGAACATGGTGGCCGCAACCTTGGGGTTGATCTTGCCATAGGTCACGCCGGTTACGGTAAAACAGATAACGACAAACGTCAGATTCATGAATGCCAGATAGGGAACCACGCCGATGATGGTTTTACCATCAGGCTTCACTCCGCCGCCGGTGGCGTACAAAAATGCGTAGATGGCGCAGACGATGCCGACGAGCAGAGCGCCGTTGCCGACGGTACGCAGGTCAGTGACACCGGTCATAAGAGCATGGCCGGTCTGCATGTACAGAACGCCAAAGACAAACAGCAGTCCGGCGGTGAAGGGGTCGGTAAAGACTGCGGCCTGAAGTGTCGCACCAATGACAACCAGCACGCCGACAACGGAACTGACAAACCCGGTGCTTTTTGCTTCGCCATAGCCCAGAAAAAACATACCAACCGGAATCCACATAATACTGATCAAAACAAGTAGAGCTAACGTCATGTTATCCTCCTAAATTAAATTAAATAACAGTCCCTCTCCCGGCTCGCACCGGGAGGGGAGCAAAGGGATACTTATTCGGCTGTGGTCGGATCAATCATGGTTCGTACTTCTGATACACTGTTGGCAGGAAAACCGCCCTGCGCCGCGTGTTCCAGCACCATCTCTTTGTTTGGAGCTATATAGATGCAGTAAATCTTGTCGTCGGTCACGTAGCTTTGTACCCATTGTATCTGTGGGCCGAGTCCCTGAAGGACGCTGCATGATTTCTGAGATATGGCCTGTAATGTTTCTGCCGGTAATTGACCCGCACCGGGGAGTTCACGTTCGATTACATATTTTGGCATGGCAATCTTCTCCTTTACTGAGGTGTATTCAATTGGTTACCAGTAAAACATGGTGCCGAGTGCGACTTGATTTGAGTGCTGTTTGGCACCGTCTGCCCAGGTATTCTGGGCATAGATAACTTCACCCACAAACTGGATATACTTGTTGAGGTTGTAGGTAAGTGCAACTACGGCTGATTCCTGATTCGTTACGATGAAATCTCCAGCCGGCTCGTTTTTATTTACATCCTGGCGCGACTGACCGTAGTTAACGCCAAGCTTATAGGAGGGGGTCAACTGGTAGGTAGCCTGAACAAGGTAGCCGTAGGCGAGTCTCTCTTTGCCATTGGCATCGGTTGCGGTTGAACCGAGGAAGTCGCCGTCCTGAACACTGACCATACCGAGGCCTCTGCCAAGGTAACCGGAGGCCATAACGCCAATACCACTGAAGGCGGCGCTGGCACCAGCGGCGCTGCCGATGGATTCGTTGTTTTTACCAGCACGGGCAATAACTGTCGTTGAAGCAGCTATTATACCGGGCACCCCACCTACTATACCAACTGCAGCAGGAGTCGTTACGCCGTCAGTTTTACGCGGAGCCTTCTGGTAAAGCCCGGAAACCCATGCCTGAGTGGATGTTTCACCGAATTTACCCGCATAGGCAATCTCTGCCTCAACACGCGGGGAGTTGGTTTTTGCGGTGTCTGCACTGATCTTGTACGGCTCTGCAATCGCAATGGCCACCTTCACACCGGACAGGTCAGGGGTGGTGTAGCGGATCTGCGGTCCGAAGTTGGTATAGAGATACCCGTAGCCGATGTGCCCCAGAGTCGTGCCGCCACGGAAGGCATTACCCGGAACGGTACCGGAGGTCAGCAGAGTCATGTCATTGAGGATGTTTTTACCCTGGTACAGGTTGAGGGC
>CAIRND010000699.1 GCA_903879825.1 uncultured Geobacteraceae bacterium | reverse complement strand
GTTATCAAAAGCAGAGCCCGTATGAAGATGGGGGCTAAAATGGCCTCGATTCTCGGGCCACTGTTCTTTAAAAAAGTTCCTGAAGCGTCCGGCTTGCGCTTGCGCTTTCCGATGCCGTTTGTTGGCAACACACGCTTTATTCCTGAAATCGCCAAAAAAACGTTTATCGAGCAGCATCCTGAAGTTATCCCCGGAGAGCCGGGTAAGCCGCGAATCGCTTTTTTCGTCGGCTGCATGACCAATTTTGTCTATACCGATATTGGTGAGGCAACGCTGGCTCTGTTCCGTCACCTCGGCTGCACGGTTATCATTCCGAAAGGCCAGCAGTGCTGCGGCCTACCCGGTATGTCCGGCGGCGATCTTTCCACAGTGCGTGAGCTGGCCGAAAAGAACTTGATAGAATTTGAAAAGTACGACGTGGATTATGTCATGAGCGCCTGTGCCACCTGCGGCGGTGCCCTGCACCGGCTCTATCCGCTGGTGGTAGGAAAACGTAATCCGGAACTGCGTGAACGTCTGGACGCGCTGGCGAAAAAAACCGTGGATGCATCACAGTTGCTGCGACAGTTGGGGCTTGATCCCTCTGAAACCGGTAGCGGTGAAGAGCTGCGCGTTACCTATCACGACCCCTGTCATCTGCGTACACGCGGAGTGTCGGCACAGCCGCGCGAACTTTTAAAGAGCACCCCCGGAGTAGAGTTGGTTGAAATGGAAGGGGCCGATAAATGTTGTGGTCTGGGCGGGACCTTCAACGTCTATCACTATGACTCGTCCATGAATATCAACAACGGAAAAAGCGAAGCGATTGTTGCTACCGGAGCCCAGGCTGTCGCAACCGGCTGTCCCGGTTGCATGATGCAGCTTTCTGATGGACTCAAACAACACGGCTCATCCGTCGAGGTCGTTCATACGCTGCAGCTGTTGGCGCGACAGCTTAAGGGACATACCAATAAATGATTTTCCCTGCCTCCCCGGTGTAAAGTGGTTTTATTCATAATAAACTCTTTTTACTGACGCTGTTATTTTTTGTCGGTACTGAAGGAATTTTATTGACAATATAAAACAAATTGTATACAAAACCCGCATTGAAACTGAGTTTTACTTTTTATTGTCAGGGGTTTGGATGCGCGAATTCAACATCGGGGCTAAAATAAAGAAGCTCCGCCTTTCAAAAAAACTAACCCTCCAGGCCGTCGCTAAGGAAACCGGGTTTTCGCCTGCCCTTATTTCTCAGATAGAGAATAATAACGTTTCACCTCCGATTGCAACCCTCTCCCGAATTGCCAAATTCTTTGATGTAAAAATCGGTGTATTCTTCACCGAAGACGAAGAAGAATGCCGATATGAAGTTGTTCGCTCCCACGAACGTAAAGCCATCCCACGGGTGATCTCCAAGGCTGGCACCAGCCAGGGCTATTCCTACGAGTCCCTTTCTTTCCATAAACAGAATAAAAAAATGGAACCATTCCTACTCTCCATTACCGAAAAAGCGCTCGAAGAGAATACCTACAGTCACGACGGTGAAGAGTTCCTCTTTATCATGAGCGGGACTGCAGAGCTGGTTCTGGATGAAAAGCGGATTATTCTTGAGGAAGGGGACTGCGTTTATTTCGATTCATCTTTAAAACACCGTCTGCTTTCAACGGATGGTTCTGAAGTGAAAGTTCTGGCGGTTGTCACTCGATAACCTGCTTTTAAACCTAGAAAAAGCAGTTAGCCACAAAAAAGCACAAAAAACACAAAGTAATACTTGGGGTCATACGATACTAACCACTAACCAAACAGGTTAAATATTTACTCACGATTACATTCAACTTTTTGTGCCTTTTGTGCCTTTTTGTGGCAATGGACTGTCGAATTTGGCTGGCACACGTATCACCGTTCGTAGATTCACATTAAACTGGAAGGATGGCGAAGATGTCAAAAATTGCAATTAAACCATCACTGAAGAACCCATTCGCGCCCGCAGAAACTCTCGAATTCATGATTCCTGGTGAAATACCGGGAAAAAAGGGGGGTTACGAAGAGGCCATGCATGCTGGTCACGACCTGATTCAGCGCCCAATTAAATCGGTCAGTGTAGCTCAGATCGAAAAACAGCACTTCAAAAAGCGTATGACCGTGTGGGAACGTCTCCGGGTATTAACGGAAAACGAACCCAACATCCTCTTCCAAAACTGGGGTAAAAATCTTGACGGTGCCTCTCTGGTTACCGGTATCCTCAATGTTAATGGACGTGATGTTGCGGTGTATGGCCATGATTTTACCGTACGTGCCGGTTCTATCGATGCCACCAACGGCCGGAAACTGGCGCTGTTGTTCCAGATGGCTGGAGAAAAGGGCATTCCTCTGATCGGTATGAACGACTCTGCCGGTGCGTTTGTCCCTGCTGGTGTTGGCGGTCTTGATGGCTATGCTGAGGCATTTACAGCGCTCCGTAAAATCAGCGGAGTTGTTCCCTCCATTATGTGCATGTTCGGATTCAACGCCGGTGGCGGCAGTTATCTTCCGCGTCAGGGCAGCTTCCTGATCCAACCCCAGGACACGTTCTTCGGTTTGACCGGTCCGGGTGTTGTCAAGTCGGTTCTTGGTGAGGACGTAACACCGGAAGATTTGGGTGGACCAAAAGTCCACAGCCAGTCAGGAGTTGCCGATGCAATCGCCGAGGACGAGGTAGATGCGCTGCGTACGGCACTGCAGCTGCTTTCCTATCTCCCTGACAACAATAGCGTTATGCCCCGTTACCGGGAGACTACCGATCCACTGGACCGTAAAACCTGGGAAATCAACACTCTGTTGAAAAAGGCCTTTAACTCCCCTACCGGATTTAATACTCCTTTCGATGTCTCCATCATGATCCAGCAGATCTGTGACCATGGTGATTATTTTGAACTTCAGCGTGATCGTGCCCGTGAGGCCGTTACCGCTCTTGGTCGTCTCGGCGGTAATGTCGTCGGTTTTGTTGCTAATAATAGTGCGGTTTCCTCCGGCCAGATTACTGTTGACTCTGCCTACAAGATCGCCCGTTTCAATCGCTTCTGTAATATCTACAACATTCCGATGATCTTTATGGAAGATACGACCGGGTTCCTTCCGGGACGTGAGCAGGAAGGTCGCGGCATTGTTCAGGCCGGTCGTGCCATGCTGGATTCCATCGTTGATATCAGGACACCACGTATCCTGCTGATCATCCGCAACGCCTACGGCGGGGCATATGCCTCGTACAACAATTACCCTACCGGCGCCGATCTGGTACTTGCACTCCCGACCACCCGTCTGGCTGTTATGGGCCCTGCTGGTAAAGAGTTCGTCTACAAGGACGAGGTCCGCAAAATGCGCGCTTCGGTAAGCGAGCGTATTAAGCATGGTATTCAGGAGCGTGTCGAAGCCGGCATGTCACCTGGCGAAGCCAAGATAGATGCCGAAAAGGATGCCGCTGACTGGTTGAAAATTGAAGATGCCGCCCTGAATATGCGCTATGAAAAAGAGCTTATGAATCCAAAAGAGGGTCTGGCCTTGGGCTCTATCTCTTCACTTGTTATGCCGACTGACCTGCGTAAGGTGCTGGGAGAGAACATGAACTTCTTCCTGCGTCATTACAAAGCCGGACCGATGCAGGCTGTTCAGAGAGAGTTTCACTAAAGGCAAAAAGCAGATCTCACCACGGAGACACGGAGACACGGAGAAAACCAGAAAGTCTTTTTATGAATAAAACCAAAAAAAGATTTTAAGATTATGCAGTTCTCCGTGCCTCAGTGTCTCCGTGGTGGATTTTAAGATTATAACTATCCGACTAGAATTGGAGATAGAGAGACCATGCCACAGACCGATTACTACAAATACAACCCCCTGGTCCACCGGAACCGCAAATTGAGCAAGTCGACATCCGAGTGGGTTCGTTCCTTTTCCTGTGAAGATCTTAAACCGCTGATTGTCTGCCGCGGTCCGATCCGTAAGGAAGCAATGGATGTGTATGAAGAGATGGGAATCTCCCATTACGGCATTCTGCTTTCAGAAAAAGACTCGATCATTTATGTGAATGCTCTGGCGCCTGAACTGCGTCAGTTAACTGATTCACGTCGTGTTCATCGGGTACCTGATTACAGCGGCGCCAGCAAAGAAGAGCGCGTCGAGCGTATCAACCAGATTATTTTGATGGCCAAGGATAATGGTTATGATGCCATCTTTGCCGGTTATGGTTTCATGGCTGAAGATGAGGAGTTTGTCGCTGCTATTGAAAAGGCCGGTCTCAAATTTATCGGACCATGCGCCGCAACACAGGCCAAGGCGGGTAAAAAAGATGAAGCCAAGCGTACCGCCCTGCAGGTGAATGTCAGTGTTACCCCCGGCGTTGATAATGTTACCGCCCGGACACTGGTGAAAAAATACCCCACCCGCGAACTTTTGGTGAACTTAGCCGAAGTCGAGGAACTGGCCTGCGATAAAAAAGTACTGGCTGACAAAAAAATAGCCCTTGAACCGCTGGCAGATCATATTCTGATGGCCTCATACAACAAGGGAATCGACCTGTTTTCCATTGAAGAGCTGTGTGCCGAAGTACAGGCGGTTGCCGTTGAACTGTTTAGAAAATATCCGCAGAGCCGCTTCCGAATCAAGGCAATTGGCGGCGGTGGCGGCAAGGGTCAGCGTCTTCTTGGCGCCGCACTTCTCGGTATCAAAAAAGCTGACGAAAAGGCGATTGCCAAGGCCGCTTCCGAGGCCCCTGCCATGGTGCGCGAGGTACTGAACGAAGTTAAGGCAAACGGCGTTGGCGACAATAAAAACGTTCTGATCGAATTGAATATCGAGCAGACCCGTCATAATGAAATTCAGTTGCTCGGCAACGGTGACTGGTGCATATCCCTTGGTGGTCGTGACTGCTCACTGCAGATGCACGAGCAGAAACTTCTGGAAGTGTCCGTCACTCAGGAAGGGTTGACTGCTGCCATAGAAAAAGCCAGGGAAGCCGGGCGTGAGGCAGAAGTTATTGCCCTTGAAAGCGATCTGAAAGTTCTTGGACGTATGGAAGAGGAATCCGCACGTTTTGGCCAGGCGGTAAAACTTGATTCTGCCTCGACATTCGAGTGCATTGTTGACCGCGATCGTCACTTCTTCATGGAAGTTAATACCCGTATTCAGGTTGAACACCGCGTTACCGAACTCTGCTACAGCCTCAAGTTTGTTAATCCAAACGACAGTAAAGATTTCTTCATTGTCGAATCGCTGGTCGAGGCTATGGCCCTGCTGGCACGCCACAAAGAGCGTCTCCCCAAGCCGGAGCGTATTGTCCGTTTTAACGCCTCCGTTGAAGCGCGTCTCAATGCAACCGATGCCTCTTTGTCACCCCATGCCGGTGGTATGATTCGCTACTGGTCGAAACCGATCAAAGGCGAAGTTCGTGATGATCAGGGCATCTGCATGACTAATCCGGATACCGGCATCTTTATGAAATATAAGGTTGCTGGCGCTTACGACTCCAATATTGCCCTGCTTCTCACCAAGGGCGAAGACCGCCGTGCCAGCTATGAGCGCCTCTCTGACGTGTTGTGCAGCACGACGCTGCGCGGCAGCGCCCTGTCAACAAATCTTGAATTCCACTATGGACTGGTAAGCTGGTTCCTGGGCAGGAACGTTATGGCCAAGCCGACGACCCGCTTTGTGCTCCCGTATCTGGCACTGGTCGGTACATTAAAGGAAGAGGCCAATCGCCTGGATGTTGTTTATGCGTTCTTCCAGATGAAGAAGCATTATGCCAAGCACGTTGCTGAGCAGTATGCCGATCAGCCTGACGTCTGTGCCAAAGAGTTGAAAAACATGTCAAGTCTGCTTGATCGCAAGGGGACGCTGATTACGCGCCCGATGGAGCGCCTCCTTGGCGATCCGCACCTTCTCTCGGGTTGGCTGAGTATGAACACGAAAAACTTCCGTATCGATAAAGGCAAAGTTGTCTGGCTGAGAAATCCTCTCGGCGTTCTCAACGAAACCTATGAATACCTGCATATGAATTATCGTCCGCACAAACCGGCGGCAGAGATTATTTGGGATCACGATAACGAATTGCTGCAGCAGTCGCTGCATTTCTACCGTACCCTGCGTGAAAAACTCGGGTTGGAGCGGGAAGAATATTTCAAACTCAACGAACTGGTCAAGAAGCAGAAACCGCAGGCAGGTTTTGACGCGGAAACATGGGAGCAGATTCGTTCCGCTCACTTTGGCTATGAAGCAGGGCTTGAGATGCTGGGAATGTTGTTCCTGATCGGCGAGAATACCAAGTTCTGGGATATGAAAGTTCAGGATGACCTGGAAGTTGTTATTCCTGATTACCTGACCGATCTCGATCTGCAGGCACGTATGAAGAAAATACTGGTACCGCCACCGGCCACAAAAGCCGATGAAATCGTCGCGGTGTGCGGCGGAATGTACTACGGCCAGGAAGCACCCGGTCTGCCGACGTTCGTACATGAGGGGATGCATTTTGAAAAGGATCAGCCACTCTACATTATAGAAGTAATGAAAATGTTCAACACCATCCGGGCGCAATTCTCCGGAACCATCGACAAAATCACCATGGAAGGGGGCAACGGTTGCATAGTCCAGAAGGGGCAGCCGCTCTTCAAAATCACCCCTGATGAGAAATTTGTCGAAGTGGATCAGAAAGAGCTTGACCGTGAAACGCGCGAGTGTACGACCAAGTACCTTAAGGCCGTGCTGCATAACACATTATAGGTGAAAGCAGGAATGTGATGATGAAGTTAAGGCCAGGGCGGGGAGTGTAACTTCTCCCCTGGCCTTTTTGGATTTGAAAACGGTACTTTCACCACAGAGTCACAGAGAACACAGAGAAATCAAAAAAACAAAGTCTTTCTGGTTTACCCCAAGCTGATAAGCTTTTATCCTTGGTTTCCCCGTGCCCTCTGTGACTCTGTGGTAGCGTTTTTACGGATTTTTGGTTAAAGTTTTTTTGGTTGAATACAATTTTATAAAAGGGGTTAGATATGAGCATCGACGATAGTAAACAGAAATGGAATGAAAAAGTTGCCAAAAGTATCGCCAAGTCACCTGAACGGATGGATCCGTTTCTGACCTCCTCCAACCTCGAGATGG
>CAIRND010000698.1 GCA_903879825.1 uncultured Geobacteraceae bacterium | reverse complement strand
ATCTGCCACATGGGAGAGTTTATTTTTCAGGGCGACTTTGAGACCAGTGGCTTTGAGGATGTTTTTACCTTTTCGGTGAAAACCATTCCTCTCGGGCGATCGCGCTACGGTTTTCTGCTCAATGAACAGGGCGGCATCATCGATGATCTGATCGTCTTTCGCCTGTCAGAGGACAAGGTGATGGTCGTGGTTAATGCCGCGACAGCTCCCAAGGATTTTGCCGCTATTAAAGGGCGTCTGCGGGGTGGCGAGTTTACCGATATTACCGCTGCTACGGGTAAGCTGGACATTCAGGGCCCGCTCTCCCGCTACGTTATGGTTGAAATTTTCGGGGAAGAGGTTGCCACGATCCCCTATTTTAAATTCATCACGACAAAGATTCTTGGCGTTGAGGCGATAGTCAGCCGCACCGGCTATACCGGTGAATTGGGATATGAAATTTTCATCCCGTCTGAAAAGGTCGGTGAGTTGTGGGATCTACTGCTGGAAGATGAGCGGGTCAAACCGGCCGGTCTGGGGGCACGTGATGTACTGCGGCTTGAAGTAGGCTATTCACTTTATGGCAGTGATATTGATGAGGAAACCACACCGCTGGAGGCGGGATTGGAAGGATTCGTCAATTTTGATAAATCATTTATCGGCAAGGATGCGCTGCTGCGTTTGAAGGAGCAGGGCCTGACACGGAAAAAAGTTGCCTTCGAAGTTACGGGGCGTCGTTCGCCGCGCCATCATTATGAGATCTGTGTTGACGGCGGAAACGTCGGAAACGTAACCAGTGGTGTGTTCTCGCCACTACTCGCAAAAGGTATCGGTATCGGTTTTATCGCGCCTGAATTTTCGGCCATCGGAACACCGCTGACTATTCGCCACGAGCGGATCAGCATGGAAGCAACGGTGTGCGAGCTGCCGTTTTTTAAAGGCGGTTCGGTGCGGTCGTAGTATTGAACTGCAACACAATGATGGATTGTTGCCTTCACGGCAAATCCCCCCTAACCCCCCTTTCATAAAGTGGGGGACTTTAAAACCTCCCCCTTTATGAAAGGGGGACTGAGGGGGATTTGCAGTAAACGTGGCAACCAGTTTAAATCTAAATACACAGGAGGAATGAACAATGAGCATGTATTTCACCAAGGAACATGAGTGGGTTAAGGTCGAAGGGAATAACGGAACTGTTGGCATCAGCGATCATGCTGCGCACGAACTGGGTGATATCACCTTTGTAGAGCTGCCCAAGATCGGGGCAGCGGTTAAACAGTTTGGTGTTTTGGGAAGTATCGAATCGGTCAAGGCGGCCAGTGATATCTTTGCACCGCTCTCCGGTACGGTGACCGCAGTCAATGAAGCGCTGGACCTGGCTCCCGAAGCTGTTAATGAGAGCGCCGAGGGTGCCGGTTGGATGGCCAAAATCATGATCGCCGATGAATCAGAGTTGCAGAATCTGATGACACAGGAACAGTACGACGAATACTTAAAAACTCTGTAGGAGTACATTCATGAACGACAGCCATTACTGTCCCCACACGCCGGAGGAGATCGCTGAAATGCTTTCGACCATCGGTGTTGCCAGTGTTGAAGATCTCTTCGCGCCGATTCCCGCTGAACTGCGCGCTACAACCTTTAATATCCCTCCCGGTATGTCCGAGTTTGAGACCTACGACCGGATGCAGGCAATTGCAGGCGAAAACGGTCAGGGAATAACCACTTTTATCGGTGGCGGTTTTTATGATCACATCATCCCTGCCGTTGTTGACCATCTCTCCGGCCGTTCCGAATTTTATACGGCGTACACACCGTATCAGCCGGAGTGCTCACAGGGCACACTGCAGGCGTTGTTTGAATATCAAACAGCCATCTGCCGCCTGACCGGTCTGGATGTTTCCAATGCTTCGCTTTATGACGGCGGCACCGCCTGTGCCGAGGCCGCCATGATGGCGCTGCGTGTGACCGGCAGGAACAAAATCGTTGTTGATGGCTGTGTTAGCCCTTTTTCACGACAGGTACTGAAGACCTATCTATTCAACCTGGATGTGGAAGTGGTCGAAATCACACCGCTTGATGGAATGCTTAATCGCGCTGAACTGGCCGGTGTTCTGGATGATAGTGTAGCTGCCGTGCTGGTGCAGAATCCTAACTTTTTCGGCAGCATCGAGGATTTTACCGCTCTGGCGGATCAGGTTCATGGCGTCGGAGCTCTTTTGATCGGCTCGGTGTACCCGATTGCACTCGGTATGCTGAAGTCCCCCGGTGAGGTTGGCATCGATATCGCTGTCGGTGATGGTCAGTGCCTGGGCAACCCGCTCTCTTTTGGCGGCCCTTCCTTCGGTTTCATTGCTGCTAAAAAGGCCTATATCCGCAATATGCCCGGTCGTATTGTCGGCGAAACTGTCGACAGAAACGGCAAGCGTGGCTATGTGCTGACGCTGCAGGCCCGCGAACAACATATCAAACGCCACAAGGCGACATCGAATATCTGCAGTAACCAAGGGCTGTGCGCCCTGCGCGGTTTGATCTTTCTCTCCTCCGTCGGAAAAGCCGGGCTGGCTGATTTAGCCCGCCTGAATCGTGACAAGGCTGAATATGCCAAGGCGCAGCTGACAACAGTCCCTGGAGTGACCGTGTTGCAATCGGCCGTTACCTTCAATGAGTTTACCCTCTTTCTGCCGAAAAACGCTGATGGCGTTGTTGCCGCTCTGCTTGCACAGGGAATTGCTGCCGGTGTGCCGCTCGGGCAGTATTACCAAGGGTCTGAGAACTGTTTGGTGGTAACAGTGACTGAGAAACGGTCAAAGAAGGAAATCGATATATTTGTCAAAGAGCTGGAGGTGGCGCTATGCAACTGATTTACGAACAATCCACCCCCGGTCGCCGTGGTCTCAAGCTGCCCACATCTGACGTCCCCGCCGCCTCTGCGCTGCCGACTGCCCTGCTCCGCGCGGAGCCGGCCGGACTGGCTGAGGTTTCTGAGCTCGATCTGGTACGTCATTTCACGAACCTGTCCCGCCGCAATTTTTCGGTGGATACCAACTTCTATCCGCTCGGTTCCTGCACCATGAAATACAATGCCAAGGTGCTTGAAAACGCGGCGGCCCTGTTTGCGCCATT
>CAIRND010000697.1 GCA_903879825.1 uncultured Geobacteraceae bacterium | reverse complement strand
TTTTGACGAGTGCGGTGAATGCGTGGAAGGTTGGCTTGATGGCCCTGAATGGCCGAACCGCTACAAAGCAGGAACGCCGGAAAGAGAACAGGCCGATAAACGTACTGAGGCTCACCGTACTGAAATACAAACTTTGCGTGATGATCTGGGAGCGGTGATTGACAAGTGGGCTGATGACCATGGGAAGCAACCAAGCTTCTACAAAGTCAATAATGTGAAGCTTTGGACTATTGCTGAGTATGAGGCGTTACAGGCGGAGCCGGTATGATTCACCTCGACTTTGCAGACGGCACAAGTGCATGGCTGACTGACGAGCAGCTGAAAGAGCAACACCCTGAATTGTACGCAAGCTTGCGTCAGCCGGTGCCGTATCAAGAGTATGGCCGGAAGCTCAGAGACAGAAGAGTTAAGCATGAAATCACATTACGGGAGATGGCTAAAATTTGCGGCATGAAAGCATCTGACCTTTCCAGTATTGAACTTGGCCGGGTGATGCCGTCACAGGAAGTGGTTGATTTCTACGGAACATTGAAAGGGGGGATTTGTGTCGAGATATAGTGAATGTAAATTTTGCCATGGCAAAGGTTGCCTTGCTTGCCCTGGTGAGAAGATGAAGGCAGAAGCGAAAGAGGCAGAACGGCGGCTGAACAAAAATCCTCTTTCCGAATCTGGTGCAAGGTTTGCCGGTCTGGTACTGGATGCAATCAACAGTCAACCGGATCATTTGGAGCACAAAAGAGAACCGGTCAGCTACACAGAGCCAAACCAGCCGCGTTATGAAAACGGTAGATACCGTGATTGTCCAAAATGCCGTGGAATCGGTTGCGTATCATGTCCCGAAGAGGCTGAAGCGGAATACAAGCGTCAATTTCCTGATGGGCCAAAACCAATTGCAACTTTCGAGATAGATCCATCTGATCCCGGTGCGGCTATGAACGCAGCACTCAGCTTTCTCAAAACAAGGTGAAAGCTCAAAAATCATGAAATGTCCAGTTTGCAAAGAGCGGTACGAAAAAACGAAGTACATATCAACCGTGGAGTGCCGAGGCGCGGAAGGGTCAGACGGGATGCACGGGATGATATTGATATGGGTTGGAGCCAGCTACATCGGCAAAAAATACAGAGTCATAATCGAGGAGGCAAGGGATGAAAGCAAACGCAACAGTAATTGACAACACATTTGTAGGAGGCGCTTCACCGACACATTTTTGTAAAGAGTGTGGAGCTATGTGGCGGCTTTGGCCTAATGAGGGCGGTTGGAATCTGCGTTCAAAAGAATGCGGAAAGTGCTGCGATAACGTCCCAATGGGTGATCAGATTGAGGCAATGACTCACTGTTTTGAAAATGGATCATTACTTCAGATCGGTACTTCTCTGGGCGGTGGATTCTTCGCCGGTGAAATGACCGTAGAAGGTGAACGCTTCGCGCTTGTCGTCGCTCCTAAAGCTGAAGGTGAGAAGATGAACATTGAGTACAAGCTTAAAGATCGTAGCGTTTACGATGGCACCGACAGTGATGATGATGGTGTTGTAAATACCGGCAAGATGATCGACAGCAATCATCCAGCAGCTCAATTTTGTAACGGCCTACAGGTTGGTGGATTCGATGACTGGTATCTACCTTCCCGTGATGAATTGATGATGCTGTGGCGCAACCTTGGCCCCTGTCGCAAGAACACCCCTGAACAGTTCCGCGAAGATGCAGCTGAAGCCTTCGACACAGAATGGTACTGGTCAAGCACTGAATACGCTCGTAACTCGTTCTATGCCTGGATGGTGAATTTCGACATTGGCCTCCAGCACGACTACAGTAAGCTCACCAATTGCGGAGTCAGGGCGGTTCGCAGATTTAAAATTTAACCATTTATCTATTTTGACTGTAGGGAGAAACAACAATGGCACTGGCTTCAACACTTCCCATATATCGCGTTACCTATGAGCTTTTGCAGGTAGTCACACGTATCACCAAAGATATGCCGCGTGATTACAAGCAATCTCTGGGTGGCAAAATCCGTGAGGAATGTGTTGAGCTAGTGGTGTTGATTTACAGGGCGAACTGTTCCCGCGATAAACGGCCACACCTTGAATCACTGCAAGAACGTCTTCAGGTGGCAATACTGTTGCTCAGGCTGTCGAAAGACATGCGCCTGATCAGCACGGGACAGTTCGCACAAACTATTGAGCTGACTGACCAGGTAGGCAGACAGTCCACCGGTTGGCTCAAGTCCGCATCGTCGCCCGCTGCATAGCCGTCATGGCGGCTTTGCCTGTGCGAAATTATCTGGTTGTGTCCCTGGGTAAAATCCCACGGTTATGTGTCGGAAAAGAAACCAGCGGGTAGAGTCTCGCAGGGTCTTGACACAGTTTCAAGGTGGATCGGTTTAGCCTTCTGCCATGCGACGTGAACACACAACAAAACGCTCATAACTCAAACTATGCCTGGATGGTGAATTTCAACAATGGCAACCAGAACAACAACAATAAGAACAACAATTGCGGAGTCAGGGCGGTTCGCAGATCATGCCGATGTGGATATTACGGTTGATGAATTGCTCTGCGCTTACTACGAATGCCGAAAACGGAAGCGCAACACCATCAATGCATTGAAGTTTGAAACAAATCTGGAACGCAACATCATGGGATTGTACCGGGAGCTGGTAGATGGCAGCTACCTACCCGGTACATCCGTATGCTTCGTAGTTACCAGACCTAAGCCAAGAGAGGTTTGGGCGGCAGATTTCCGGGACAGGATAGTTCATCATCTGCTTTACAATAGAATATCGGATAGATTCCACAGTTCTTTTATTTCCGATAGCTGCGCCTGTATTCCCGGTCGAGGTACGCTTTATGGAGCAAGGCGGCTTGAAAGTAAAATCAGAAGCATCACACAAAACTGGTCACAGTCAGCCTATTACCTGAAGCTGGACATGGCAAATTTCTTTGTCAGCATCAATAAGAACATTCTACGGGATCTTCTATTCAAGAAAATCAGCGAACCATGGGTAATGTGGCTTGCTGAAACCATCCTTTTCCATGATCCAAGAACAAATGTCACCATAAAGGGTTCTTCGGAATTATTAAAACTGATTCCACCACATAAAAGCCTGTTTAATCAACCGGCACATCTTGGTTTGCCTATTGGCAACCTCAGCAGTCAATTCTTTGCCAATGTCTATCTTGACTCACTTGATCAGTATGTAAAACACCAGATCGGTGCCCGTCATTACATCCGTTATGTCGATGACATGATTCTCCTGCATGAATCCCCTCAATGGCTGAATAGCGCGAAAGAGGAAATAGACACCTTTTCCATAAAACGCCTCGGCCTGTACCTCAATCCTAGCAAAACAATTCTTCAGCCTATTTACCGTGGCGTGGATTTTGTCGGGCAGATTATTAAGCCATGGCGAAGTGTGTTGCGGAAAACAACTCTTAACAACGCAACATCAACACTTTTAGCAAAGAGTGGTGAGGATTTAGTGCAAAGCGCCAACAGTTATTTTGGTTTGCTGAGGCAATCCAGTAGCACCTATTTTGCCCGTGCCCGCCTGGCAAGGATTGCAATCGGTAAAGGGCATTGTGTCGATGGTAAATTCAGAAAGATTTACAGAAAAAAGGAGATAACAGATGGAAGAAACAGCGTGGTTGATAGAAATAGCAACACCAGAAGGGGCTAAATGGTTTTCTCCTGTGAGTAAGTTCACGAACGACCCAAACGATGTAATCCGTTTCAGCCGTAAGTGTGACGCTGAAGCTATTATTTCTGTTCTTGATCTTGATAACTTTAACGCATTCGCAACTGAACACATGTGGATGGATAAATAAACTGGGGTGATCACATGAACGTCGAAGAAGTTCTTTGCCATAAGTGCAACCAAGTAATCTGCTACACGTCAACTCCAGTTTGTGAAGAAATCGAATACGGCGAATTCTATTGCTTGGAATGTATGGAAAAAATGAATCGAAAGGGCGAGGTGACATTTTGAAATTATCAACATCGACAGTACAAAAATTGGTTATCTCAGATGTTCCGAAACTCGACCCGATAACGGTTTTTCTTGAGGATTTGGAGCCACGGAAGGGCAAGGCCACAATTACCTGTTACAACGAGTCGTGGACTTCCTATTGGGGCGGCATGGGTGATCGAACTATCGGTGAATTTATCCTTTCATGCGACGACCATTACCTTGCAAAGAACTTCAGTAATATTGACCACACTGTTTATGACCTTGACGGCCTTGCTGATCACGCAAAACTTCGCATTATCAAAGATCGTCGGGCTAAAGACTTGGATAAGGAACGTGCCAGAGAGTTGTTCGAGGAATCTGACAGGCTGGAACATCTGGAGAGGATTGAAACGCTGCATGACCTCTACAGCAGCACAATGGCGGATATATTCGGTGAAGAATGGTGGTATCGGCTTCCAGAGATACCTAATCCGAAATATGTATACCTCTGTCAAATCATCAATACGGTGAAAGCAGCATTACGGGAAGTAACGAATCCGATTGTCTCTCAAAATCAGCCAAAAATGACACTCAACGGGGATTGACTATCATGATTGAGACACAAGCAAATCAATTCGATTCCTTGATTATTTCCGTTCGGCAGCCGTGGGCGTGGTTGATCATCAATGCAGGTAAAGATATTGAGAATCGTTCTTGGCCCACTAAGGTACGGGGCCGCGTCCTGATCCATGCCGCAAAGGGTATCACAAAAAGGGATTGGCAGGATGCGTGGGAGTGGGTACGGCGCGTTTGCCCTGACGCATGGGACAAGGGATGTTGTGAGATACAGGCGGGCGCTATTGAGCGAGGCGGGATCATTGGAAGCGTGGAGATAGTGGACTGCGTAACCCGTTCGGATTCCCCTTGGTTCATGGGAGAGCATGGCTTTGTTTTGCGGAATCCGGAGCCGTTGCCGTTTTATCCCCTTCGCGGGCAACTTGGTTTTTTTAAAATGTAAATGGGAGGTTATTGTGAAAGTTGATTATGATTTTATGCTGAAACAAATTGATGAAGAAATAGTTCAAATTGACGGTCTTATTGCGGCTGAAAAGCTGGCGGGTAATACCGTAAAAGAAGCCGCCGAACAAGGCGAGAGGGTTGCCTTTCAGAAATTAAAAGCATGGATAGAGCGCCTCAGAAACATTGAAGCTCCAGATAAAAGCGTGATCGAGCAAGCCAGAGAATACTGTAAATTCCATGAAGGCATAAATTCAAGTGACAGCACATATTCTATTGTCGCTGGACTGCTTCAGCTGATGCAGATCGAAAACGACGAAACCGGTCATGAGCTGGTTGCCGCTAAAGCAACTATTGCCGAACAAGCGGAAACCATAGCCAATTACGAAAAGGTTATGAGTGAATACGTACATATTGAAAAACTCAATTACGAAGACGGAAGGCTTGACATAAGAGGCACACACCCGCTTGCATCTGCATTGATTGCCGAAGTCGTTTCTATATTCGTTTCTGGCGGGAGTGAGAACTATTTTGAAATGCAGGGGTATCATCCACAGACGGGGCCGATGACATTCACCATCCAGAGAACCGAGGGCAAGTCTCCCGGCCAGGTGGCGTACGAGTGCCGCGAAGAGCTGAGAGTGCTGAAGGTTGACGCTGAAACTATGGCAGCTGAATACAAGGGGCACCATTTCAATCACAACACAAAAAGAATGATTCAAGCCGGAGCCGCTTGTGAATGTTCCGCATGTGCCGCTGTGAAGAAATATATCAAGGGGGATGTATGTTGCAGGTAGGTCAAAA
>CAIRND010000696.1 GCA_903879825.1 uncultured Geobacteraceae bacterium | reverse complement strand
CTGAGGTGTATATCAAGCTTGCGGATTTGATGCAGCAGCACAACTGCGCCTCGCAGGCACGGCTTATTGAGCTTCTGGTTATGGACAATTCAAAAGTTTCGACGTCTCGTAAAACAAAGGGTGCCCGTAACGAAGTTACGGACACTGACAGCAGAATTGCCGCAACTCAAAAAGTATTACCGTCCGCCCAAATGAATTTGTTTTTAAGTTAAATCGATATGTTATAGCAACCCTAAAAACGGCTATTGCATCCACGAAAGGCACGAAAACACACGAAAATTTAAAGCATTACAGAAGTAAAAGTATTCACCAAACAGGTTAAGCCCGATTATTGTATATTTTGCTGATTTTGTTAGTGTATTTCGTGATTTTCGTGGATAACTGCTTTTTCCAGGGCAACTAATTCACCTGACAGTCGATGTCGTTTTACCGGGGAAAATCCATGAAACAAAAACCTAATCTTGTCTTTGTGTACAATGCTGACAGTGGAATTTTCAATACTGTTAGCGACATAGCCCACAAAATTTTCTCTCCAGAGACCTATTCGTGTAATCTCTGCTCAATTACTTACGGCAACTTTGGTATCCGAGCGGAGTGGAAGGAATATCTTGAATCACTTGAAGCGGATTTTGAGTTCCTGCACCGGGACGAATTTTTAAACAAATATGGAATCACCGGCATTATGTTACCGGCCGTTCTGCTGAAAAACGATGACACTTTTGAAGAGTGGATAACCGCTGATGAAATAAAACACTGTAGTTGCGTAAACGATCTTAAACTTCTCATTTCGGAGAGAATTCTACCAACATACAACACTAATTAGCGCCACTTTCAGTTAAGCGGCAGCCCAATATGGAATGTAGTGCCATGTATGCCGTCGCTTTCAACGGTCATGGTTCCGTGATGTTCCTCGATAATTCGCTGGGTGATTGAGAGCCCGAGACCTGTTCCCGCACCTTTACGGGTAAAAAACGGTTCAAATATCAGCGGCAGATCCTGCGGCCGTATCCCGGGGCCGTTATCATGTATAGCAATCGTAACAGCAGTATCGAGGCACTCGGTTGTGATCGTAATTACCCCACCGGACTCAAGCACTTCAAGTCCGTTTTTAAGGATATTAATCAGCGCCTGGCGAACCTTTTCGGGGTCGAACATAAACAGCGGCAGCGGGGAATAGGTAACATCAATGACAACACCCTGCTTCTCGGCTTGTCTACGCATTAAAAGCAAAATATCTTTTACCAGTTGTGTTAAATCGCCCTCTCTCAGGGTTGTACGCACCGGCGTCGAGTAGTTGAGCAGAGCACTGATGAGGCGTTCAACCCGTTCAATCTCTGACAACGCCTTGGAAAGCATGTCTTTATCCTCTACGCTAAAACCCGGTTTATCGTGCAGATCATCGAGAAGAAGTGAAATACCGGTCAGAGGGTTGCGCACTTCATGAGCAATTCCGGCTGAAAGTTTACCAAGTGAAGCCAATCGATCCAAACGTATCGTCTCTTCACGTAAGCGTTCTCGTTCAGTTTCATTACGGAGCGTTACGGTCAACCCCATTTCAGAGTCGGTGCCTATCGGAAACAAGCCAATATCGTAATAGGTCATCTCGCCATCTATCTGACGCTTCAAAGGCTCACGTCCATAGCCCTGTTTTGTTCTCAGAACGATGTCTATCCGTCTATGCACATCAGGCCACGCAGCAAACATCTCGTGATACCCCATGCCAAGGCGGGCAGTACCGGAAAGAAACTTCTGTCCGATTCCATTGATAGAGGTCAGAACTCCGGCGGGAGAGATTGTGATAATTGCGCTTGAAATACTCTCAAGAATACTCGTCTTGAAATTGCGCTCGTCAAGGATATCGATGCGTGACCGCTGCAATTCATCAAGCGTAGCCAGGAGATTATTTTTTCGTGTTTCAAGTTCATCTGCCATAAAATTAAACGTTCGACCAAGCTCACCTATCTCATCGACCGAGGTGACGGTCACCCTGCTGCGAATATCTCCTTCAGCGAGTTTGTGGGCTCCTTCAGTCAATTGCAAAAGAGGGCGGGTGATGCCACGAGATAATCCCCAGGCAGAAAAGCCGGCGATTAACGAGGTGATCAAAAGGATAACTCCGCTTCGTGACCGGTGTTCACCCAGTTGCTGGTTTATCAGGCGGCTCCCCTTGCGGGCGGCGTCCTGAAACTGATCCAGTTGGAATCCGATGGTAATGCCGCCAAATATTCCCTGGCGTGCATAATCACCGCTATCGTACAAGATGGGTGCGTATGCCATCATCTTCTTAGCCCCGCCAACATTGGTCGTATCGACAAAACCGGCCTTCTGCTTTCGAACCTGATCGGCAACGCGAGGGTAGTTGGAATGGATAAATCCGGCGTGATCAAGATTGAATGGTATCCGCCCACGGTCAATATCTGGCGTTGAGGAAGTTTTTGCATAGGGTGGTATCAGGCGACCCTGCACGTCAAGGCCTCGGATATCCCAATATTTTGGGTGCGTAATAATCCAGCCTTCGTCATCAAACATAAAAGAATAATTGCCGCTTTTATAGGACGGAAATACAGTGGAAAAATTATGCCCGGGGTCAATATGCTGGGTAAACTCCATCAGGTGGCGATGATCGAGCGAAACGACAACCACACCGTTGAAGGATCCGCCAGCGTCAAAAATGGCGGCGGCAAAGCGGATAACACCCTGATATAGCTTGCCGTCAAGAGCATGTTCCGGTTCGTCAGCACCGTTCAGTTGATCCTGCTTCGATATATGGAATCCGGTGAGGTGTGAAACGTATATTTTTCCCGGCTGGGTGCGAACCCTGGTGAAATAATCTTCCGTCTTGAATTCAGTCTGGGAGGGATTGGCAACGTTTTTCAGTTCTGCCGCCGGAACTATTGCTCCATCTTTGATTGACAGCTTTTCCCGGCCATTTTTATCGATCATGGTAATAGTGCGGTACAACGGCACCTGTTCTCGTGTTTCAAGAGCAGTAGATGCGCCTACGGTCCGGTACCATATCTCACCCCTCCTGCTGGCATAAAAATTGAGAAGTGTCGGCTGATCCAGTTGCGAACGCGAAAGAAAAATAAGGTCACTCTCGCAATTCCGCAGAAAATCAGCAACACTTTCTGCTACTTGTGATGCCCTCATCTGGAGCGATTCTGATGCCTGAATATCTGCAGTACCACCGATTTCAGAGGTAAGACGGGTGCTGGTTGTTTCCAGATTAAAAAACAGGATAAGAGAGGATGCAATCAAGGGGAGCAGTGACAGCAGTAACGTTATTACCAAAATCCTTTTAAAGAGTGTAAGGCGCGGCATTTCAGCTCCATCGGCAGCAATCACGATTGTATTTCAATGAGTACAATGATACTTTGCACGCGGTCAAGATATCTTTTTAGGGTTGGTTTTATTATATGGGTTATCGAAGTTTACAGGAATGTGTTGCCGATCTTCACCGTCGCGGGATGTTGCTAAAGATTGATGTCCCGCTTGATCCCTCTCTGGAAATCGGCGCACTGCAGCGACGGGTATATCAGGCGGGTGGACCGGCATTGCTCTTTACAAACGCGGTTGGCAGCCGTTTTCCGCGGCTCGGGAATCTGTTTGGTACACTGGAGCGGACTCGCTTCATCTTTCGTGATACGCTTGAAGATATCCGTCGTCTGGTGGAGATAAAGATCAATCCTTTTTCACTGCTCAAAAACCCGCTTGATATTGTAAAAGCCCCCATAGCAGCTTATCACCTCCTTCCGACCGTCACACAAAAAGCTCCGGTACTGGAATGCTCGACAACCCTCTCCGGTCTACCGCAGATAATTTCATGGCCACGAGATGGCGGCGCGTTTCTTACTCTGCCTCAGGTGTACAGCGAAAGTCTGGCTCAGCCCGGCTTAGCCAAATCAAATCTGGGCATGTACCGGATTCAGCTTTCCGGAAACAGCTATCAGAAAGATAAACAGGCCGGCCTCCATTATCAGATTCATCGCGGTATTGGCGCTCATCACGCCGAGGCGATTGCCCGCGGTGAATTACTGAGAGTCAACATTTTTCTTGGCGGTGCGCCGGCCATGACCGTAGCGGCGGTAATGCCACTTCCGGAGGGGATGCCGGAACTCTCGTTTGCCGGCCTGCTCGCCGGTCATCGCATACCCATGACTAAAATTCCCGGGCGACT
>CAIRND010000695.1 GCA_903879825.1 uncultured Geobacteraceae bacterium | reverse complement strand
GGCTGGTATATACTCCCGAATCTTTTTAGACTATTCAATTGCTGGAGTTTCGTATGAGTGTGTGCAGTATGAAAAATAGCTGTTTTATTGCTTTAACCGCGCTGACAATTTCGTGTCTGCCGCTGACCGGTTGTGCCAAAAAAGTTGAAAAACCAAAAGGTCGGCCGCCTGCTCTGGTTATTACTGCCCCGGCAACAGTGCAAAATATCCCGGTGATGATCAAGGCCATTGGAAACATGGAGGCGTCCGAGGTCGTTGCTATCAGATCACAAATCAGCGGACAGTTAACGAGTGTTGCATTTCGGGAAGGACAGGAAGTCGCCAAGGGGGCGCTCCTTTTTCAGCTGGATGCACGCAGTTATCAGGCTGAGTTGAAAAAAGCCGAGGCATCGCTGGCCCGCAATCAGACCATCATGAAAAATGCCACCAAGGATTATGAGCGCTACTCGCAATTGGTCAAAGACGGCATTGTTACCCAGGAACAGGCCGAAGGGTATCGAACAAAGGCAGAATCAGCTGCGGCTGATGTTGCTGCGGATAAAGCTTCGGTTGAGAATGCCCGCACGCAATTATCGTTCTGCACTATTACCTCTCCCATTAGTGGTCGCCTGGGGGCGCTGGTGACAGATCGCGGCAATGTGATTAAGGCCAATGATACCGTGCTGGTCACCATCAACAAGCTGGCGCCGATTAATGCCTCTTTTACGATAAACGATAAAGAACTGGCTGCTCTTAAAAGTCAGATGGCGGCAGGAAAGGTGAGTGTCTCGGCAGAGGTGCCGGGAACCACCGGCTTGAAAGAAAAGGGTGTCATCACTTTTGTCGATAACAGCATTGATGCTGCAACCGGAATGATCCGCATTAAAGCCTCATTTGATAATTCAAAAAAGCTGCTCTGGCCCGGTCAGTTTGTTAACCTTTCTCTTACCATGGCTGTCTTGAACAATGCCGTTGTTGTTCCGAGCCAGGCGATTCAGACCGGCCAGAACGGGCAGTTTGTCTTTGTGGTTACCAAGGAAAATAGCGCAGAAATCCGTCCGGTCAGCACCGGTCCGGCGTCTCAGGGTGTAACGGTTATCACAAAAGGGCTGCAAGCCGCTGAACAGGTGGTGATTGATGGTCAGATGCGTGTTGTGCCGGGCGGAAAGGTGGAAACAAAACAGCCCGAGAAGGCTGCTGCATCTACTCCGACAGCCTCACCTGGCAAAACAGGAGCTGCCGGCAAATGAATATTTCCGAGCTTTTCATAAGACGCCCGATCATGACCAGTCTCGTCATGCTCGCGGTCATGATTTTTGGTTTGTTTGCCTATCGTCTGCTGCCGGTTAACGATCTTCCGAGTATTGATTTTCCTACTATTCAGGTCAGTGCCAATCTGCCCGGTGCCAGCCCTGAAACCATGGCTTCATCAGTGGCAACGCCTCTGGAACGGCAGTTTTCTACCATCGCCGGGCTTGATTCCATGACCTCTACCAATGGTCAGGGCGTCTCCATTATTACCCTCAAGTTTACCCTTGCAAAGAGCATCGACTCAGCAGCACAGGATGTTCAGGCGTCAATTTCCAAGGCGGCGCGTCAGCTTCCTCAGGATATGCCAAGTCCTCCCTCCTATCAGAAGGTAAACCCCGCCGATCAGCCGGTTCTCTATCTGGCGCTTAGTTCGCTTACGTTACCGCTCTCGGATGTAAACGAGTTCGCCGATACCATCATCGCTCCTCGTATCTCCATGATCAACGGCGTTGCACAGGTTCAGGTGTACGGTTCACAGAAATATGCGGTGCGTGTCCAACTTGATCCCAAGGCGCTTGCCAGTCGTAAAATTGGTCTGGATGAAGTTGCGGCTGCCCTGGCAAAATGGAACGTTAATCTTCCTACCGGCGGATTACAGGGTGATAAACAGTCTTTTACCATTCAGGCGACCGGGCAGTTGCTTGATGCCGCTGCCTTCAAGTCAATGACGGTTGTGTATCGGGGTGGTGCGCCGGTGCGGCTTTCTGATCTGGGAAAAGTATCGGACAGCGTTGAAAACAACAAAATCGCTGCCTGGTACAACACCAAGGGTGTTTCTACCCGCGCGATTGTGCTGGCAATCCAGCGTCAGCCCGGTACCAACACCATTGAGGTGGTCGACAGCATCAAGCAGCAGATGCCTGGCTTTCGCAGCCAATTACCCGCTTCTGTCGAGTTGAACACTCTTTTCGACCGTACCGATACGATTCGTGATTCGGTGGCAGATGTAAAGTTTACGCTGCTGTTGACGATTGCGCTGGTCATTCTGGTAATATTTCTCTTCCTCCGCAATCTTTCCGCCACGGTCATTCCGAGCCTTGCCTTGCCGCTGTCGATTATCGGGACGTTCGCGGTGATGTACGCGCTGGGCTTTTCTGTCAATAATATCACCCTGATGGCATTGACGCTGTCGGTCGGTTTCGTCGTTGATGATGCTATTGTCATGCTGGAAAACATCGTCCGGCACATGGAACATGGTGAATCTGCCATGGCCGCTTCGCTGCGCGGCTCAAAAGAGATCGGTTTCACCATTATTTCGATGACGATCTCGCTTGTGGCGGTCTTTATTCCGGTGCTGTTTATGGCCGGGATGCTGGGGCGGATGCTGCACGAATTTGCTGTCACAATAACCTTTGCGATCCTGATTTCCGGTGTCGTTTCACTGACCCTGACACCAATGCTGTGCAGTCGCTTCCTTAAACCGCCCGCTGAGCAGAAGCATGGTTGGCTCTACAATTTTATGGAACGTTTCTTCGACGCAATGCTGCATGCGTACGATCGTTCGCTGACGAAAGTACTCCGCTTTCGGCGGACGACCGTTGTGGTCACGCTGCTCATGTTGCTGATCACCGGGTGGCTGTTTACCCGGATGCCCATGGGCCTGTTGCCGGCGGATGATATTGGCGCCATATTTGCGATTACCGAGGGTGCCCAGGGCATATCATTTGAGGATATGAAACGGCAGCAGCAGAAACTGGCGGATATTGTGCTGCAGGAACCAAGTGTTGAAGCCTTCATGTCGTCGGTCGGTTCCAGCGGTACTCGTGTTGGTTCCAATAGCGGTTTCATGTTCATGAAGCTTAAGCAGCGGCACGAGCGCACGCTGAATGCCGATCAGATTATCCAGAAACTTCGCCCCAAAGTAATGGCGGTACCTGGAATTATGATGTTTATGCAGAACCCGCCGCCGATTCGCCTTGAAGCAACCCTTTCAAAGGCTCAGTACCAGTTTGTACTGCAGAGTCCGGATACCGAGGAATTGTATAAGCAGGCCTCTGCTTTTGAGCAGAAAGTTCGTGCTATGACGATGCTGCAGGATGTCACCAGCGATCTTCAGATTAAGAATCCGCAGGTCTCCCTTGATATTGATCGGGATCGGGCCGCCTCCATGGGAGTTTCGGCTCAGCAGATCGAAGAAACGCTCTATTCTGCCTATGGTTCACGGCAGGTTTCGACAATCTATTCACCAAACAATCAGTACCAAGTAATTATGGAGCTGGAACCACAGTACCAACTGGACCCCGGTTCACTTGGGCTGTTGTATGTTCGTTCCTCAGCGGGCGCTCTTGTTCCGCTCTCCTCACTGGGAAAACTTAAGAACAGTCTTGGTCCTCTTTCGGTAAATCATCTTGGCCAGATCACTGCCGTGACAATATCGTTCAATCTCAAACAAAATGTTCCGCTGGGTGATGCTGTTGCATCAATAGAAAAAGAGGCCAAGAGCCTGCCTGCATCGATTACCACCGGCTTTCAGGGCACAGCCCAGGTCTATCAGGCTTCGACCAAAGGGTTGGCCTTGCTGCTGCTGATTGCAATTTTGGTTATCTACATCGTGTTGGGGGTGTTGTACGAAAGTTATATCCATCCGCTGACCATTATTTCAGGCCTTCCCTCCGCAGGGTTCGGGGCGTTGATAACATTGCTGCTCTTTGGTAAAGATCTCAATCTGTACTCGTTCGTCGGCATAATAATGCTGGTCGGAATTGTAAAAAAGAATGCCATCATGATGATCGACTTCGCGCTTGAAGCACAGCGGACGGAGGGGAAAACGCCGATGGAAGCGATCTATGAGGGCTGTCTCGTTCGTTTCAGGCCGATTATGATGACCAGTATGGCGGCGCTCATGGGGACTCTCCCGATTGCGATCGGATTTGGTGCCGGGGCGGAATCACGCCGCGGGCTCGGTCTGGCTGTGGTCGGCGGCTTGATGGTGTCGCAATTACTGACGCTCTATATTACGCCGGTAGTCTACTACTATATGGATCGTATGCAATCATTTGTCGTAAAACGGCGTAAAAACCCTGTAGAAGCTGACGATTTTACCGATATATAGACTTGAAAGAGTCTAATAGAGGTATTACGTGGCAAAATCCGTCGCAATAAAAATACCGGAAGATATTGAATTTCGCGTTATCGGTAACGCCTTTGGGTTGCTGATCTCTTCGGCGGGGCTGTTGGCTGGCGATATGGTTCGTCATCGCAGTTTTGATTATTGGCTTGTGGATGTCGTGCCACTGATTCTGGTTGCCTTCACTCTTTTCAGGCTTTACCGCAATTTTCTTTCTACCATGATCGCCTATCAGGGTATGAAACCTTCGGCCGCAACCCTTCGTGAACGGCAGATTCGTGAAACGCTCAAGTCTGAACCGGGGGCGGTGGCGCAAATTGCTGCCAAAACCGGCTATACCTCTGAACAGGTTATTGCGGAAGTTGCCAAACGCATCGAGTCACAGAAGGAAAATATAGAGAAAAAGAAAAAGAACGCTGATTGACAGGGATTATGCCGGAAATTAAAAAACTGACTTTTGAAAACCTCGCACATCTGATGGAACGGTGCGGTTTGTTGTCGCGCGACCAACTCCGTGATGTTCTGGTGCGGGGAAAGGCTCAGGAAACTCGCCTTTTCTCAGGGCGTCATGTGGGCGCAACACGTAGAACCGGTACCGGTAGTGAACTCCCATCTCCTGCAGAAACTCTTGCATCATTACAACCCAAAATTAATGGTACGCAGGGAAGCCTGCTGACAGAAGATATCATCACAGAAGCCCTTGCTTCCGCCTCTGGTCTGCCCTATTTCAAAATTGATCCCCTCAAGCTTGACCTGCACGTTGTTACCAGTCATATTCCTCGCCCGTTCGCCCTCAAATACATGATAGTCGTTGTTGAGGAATCGAATGGCGTCATAACAGTGGCTGTTGCTGACCCGTTTAATGAGGCGCTTGTCGCTGAACTTGCGTTAGCCAGACGCCTGGAAATCAAACGCGTCCTCAGCTCAAAAAGCGATATTCTGAAAATATTACGTGAGTTTTATGGCTTTCGTGCTTCGGTTGTTGCTGCTGAAGCGGAAGCGTCAACATCCGTTGATCTGGGGAATCTGGAACAGTTTTTTAAACTTAAAGGGCATCAGGAGCTTGAAGGGACCGATACACACGTTGTCTCAGCGGTCGAATTTCTTCTTAATTATGCGTTTGATCAGCATGCCAGCGATATTCACATTGAACCGAAACGGGAAACTTCGCTGATCCGTTTCCGCATAGACGGCGTCATCCATAACATCCACGTTATTCCTAAGCCGTTGCATGCTCCTATTGTCTCGCGAATTAAGTTGCTGTCACGCATGGATCTGGCCGAAAAACGCCGCCCTCAGGACGGTCGTATCAAG
>CAIRND010000694.1 GCA_903879825.1 uncultured Geobacteraceae bacterium | reverse complement strand
TTGTAGAGTTTTATGGCACGTTGAAAGAGTTGTTCAGCCTCCTCAAATTTGTTGTTTTGAGTGCATGCCAGTCCAAGGACCGTTATAGCGCCGGAAAAAGTAGTATTGTCCCTGCCGTAGTGAGCGGTGTAACTGGCAAGTGCTTTTCGGGCCAATTGTTCAGCTCTGTTATAATCTTTCATATTGTAGTACAGCCAGGCGAGGTTGTTATTTGTATTGGCTGCGGATTTTGATCCAGCACCAAAGTTATTTTCGTTTTGTTTCAAATCGCGCAGATAAATTTTCTCGGCTCCGGCATGATTTCCTGTCCTTCGCTGGAATACTGCCAGAGTGTTGAAATCGTTTTCCGGGCTTTCCTTGCCATAGGTAAGGTTTCGGATCTCATAAAGTCTTTTTATAGTTTTATAGGCTGCATTGAATCTGCCGTCATTCATATAAAGAAAGGCCAGATTATCCAGGGTACTGGACAGATTGTCATTTTCTGTGCCGTAGGCTTTTTCATATGATTTGAGGACCAGTTTATATTGCTCTTCAGCTTTCGTATGTTCACCCTTTAGGACAAAAAATCTGCCAAGCCAGTACCTGTCGGCCATAACATTCAGGTTTACGGTGCCATACACCTGTTCTGAAATGCCCATCGCCTCATGGTAGACAGCCATGGCCTCGTCAAAGCGTTCCGCCTTTCGCAGTATCATGCCAAGAGTACGAAGACGGGCTGCATACTTCGGGTTTTGTATGCCAAACAGGTTTTCGGTAATGGCAATGTTTTTTCGCGCGTGCTTTTCAGCTTCCTCAAATCGTCCGAGATTGCTGAGAATGTAGACCAGCGTCTCGCGGAACGACACGGTATCATATGATGCCTCACCATGCAGGTTAATTGCATTTTCAAGTGCACCTCTGGACTTGATTTCCGCCTTCGATGTCTTTTCCCATACGTTATAGAGTTGGGCCATATCGTCAAGCATATCGCCATATGTTGGGCTCTGAACACCCTGCAGCTGTGCGGTCTCACCCAATAACTTGTGGAAAAGGTCTTCAGATTCTTTGTAGCGGCCTGCATATCTATACAGGTTGGCAATGCTCTGTCGGGTTAAAATAGCCTCCAGGCTGTTGCTGCCAAACAGGCTCTCTCTTATTTCCAGGGCATTTTTGCGCAGTGAAAGTGCGTCATTATATCGACGCACATATTGATAGTGGTTTGCCAAATTGTTGAGCATTTTTGCATATTCACTGCGCTCTTGTGGCTTGTTTTCATATACGGCACAATTTTTTTTGAACTCTGTTTCCGCTTCTAAAAATCTGCCGGTACTCTGATAAAAATATCCAAGAGACTGCGTGATATACACACAGTTCTCAGGCACAGTGGGATAGAGACGTACCTGAAGGGCAAGCGCCTGTTTAAACAGCTGCTCTGCTTCACTAAACTTGAACTGTTTTTGCTTAAGCGTGGCAAGTTGCACCATGGTGTTAACCACGCGCTTATCTGAAATTTCATTTTTACGGCTCTGCTGGGCGTTCAGCAGTTTGAGCAGTTCCCGCTCTCCCTCATCGTATCGATAAAGGTCAATTAATATCAGCGCGGAAACTTTGATGCAGTCTTCATAGTTTTCTACGCTGTCTGCCTGTGTGGTATAGATGGAGATGGCGCGAGTAAGGTCTTTTAGAGCCTTGGACGAACGGGACATTCCATAAAGAAGTTTCCCTCTGGAGTAGAGTAATGCAGCCATCAGGGTGCTGTTATCTTCCGCCATGTCGATCAGGTTCGAGTAACTTTTTAATGCCGCAGAATCGTCGTGAAGTTTTTCTTCATTTTCGGCAATGGAAATCAGGTTGAACAGTATTTGTTTATTACGGGATCTGTCGTCAACTGTGCTGTTTAGCTCAAGCGACTGCTTATAATTCGAGATGGCTTCTGTAAACTTCATGTCGTTGGAAGCTTTTTCTGCGGCCGTGTAGAAGGCATCAGCCAGTTGTATCAGAATAGCTTTAAATGCCACTTTTTCTTCTGGCTCAGTTGTCCGGTTTAAAACCTTATTGAGACGCAATGACGCCTCATCCAACTTGCCGGATTCAATAAGCATACGTATGTCATCTGTATTTGGATGAGATACGGAGTTGGCAGTTGATGTGCCCGTGTCTGGAACCGATGCGGTAAAACTGGCAGGCGCAATTGCCAGAAAAGAAAGTTGCAGCAGGAAGGTGAATGAAATAGTGATTATTGTGCGCGGCATGGTGTCCCCCTGCTATTGATCAATTGTGGGAAGCAAGCAAAGAAACAGGCTGCTTATATGTGATAAGCAGCCTGTTTTCATCGAAACTCATTTGGTCACTCTACTGTCGTCTACGGGCTTATTGTCGAATTCGCGTATTTAGCCCGCAAGGTTCGTTTAATGCCAACAGATCCGGTAATGGTTCCGCTATTTAATGCGGCTACTGCGCCGAAATAACGACCTTGGCATCTTCAATATAGTTATTGCCGTGCGCCAATGTTTCTTTTATGGTCGCGAGGTCACGTGCATTGATGACCATCATATTCTCTTTGGTCACCTCTTTAACAGGTACAATCAGTACATTCCCGCACACATGCAGCTGCTTGACGGCATTATCAATCGAGTCCGCGTAGCGAATTGCCCCGAATGTCCTGAAAACAGCCGGTTTGACAAGCATTGCGGAATAAACCTTCACTGACTCAGCATTTATTACTTCACTGATTACCACCGGCATCAACACACGCTCATACGATCTGCCATCAAGTGAAAAAACAATTCCCGTTACCGGCTTGGTGAGATCGCAAGAATATGTACTGCGCGGAAGCACAATAGCCTGTTTGGGTGATTCTGTTATTGGCTTTACCGGTGGTTCAGCAGCAGGTTGCACCGGTTCCTCCTGGAGGATGCTCTTTTTGGGTACAAACGGCTGCTCAGAGGTTGGATCAAGTTCGAGCGCTTCTACAACGGATCCTTTACAGGCTGGTCCACCCATGAGGCAGATACGCATGGTAACCGTTGCAGAAATGGATCCGTCACTTTCTACTTCAAGTTTTTTGTCAACGAGTTGGGCACCCTTTACAATACCATTAATCTTGGTCTTAATAATATCTTCAGTCATCATGGAATCTTGAACCGTTGTTGTCGAAGTGACATGCACTCCTTTGATCGTTTCCAAAAGAGCTCGCTGTGCCTTTACTTCAGCGGCACGAGTGGCACTCATCTTATCTTTACCTTTGTTACCGCTTGATTTCGCCGCCCCTTCACCAACCGCTTCAATATAGCCGCCGCTCCAATTGACACCACCTTTCCCAGAGGTCTCTGCAGCAAATACCGATACAGCCATTGTACTAATGAGGGATGTGATTGCGAATAAACGAATTTTTTTTACGTGGTCCATAGTGTCTCCTTTTGATGGTCATGCAAGGTTCTTGTCTGCTGTATTTTATTGTACCTCAGCAGGATTGACCGGTACTATTTTGAATGACTCATCAACGAGAGAGACTCGTGCATCCCATATTTTCGATTGAAAACTGTCGGTAACTTCTGCATCCACAACAGTTACATTGAATTTTTGGCGTTCAATTTTATCAGTAACCGGGTTCACCTTTGAGAAGATAACACTACTATAAGTTGAGCAGTCATCCACTTTCGGAAATGCCGGGAACGCGATGGTAATTGATTTCCGCTTCGGATCGATTGATTTGAGCTCTACGAGCCATGCGGCAACCATATCCCGGCTCATTGCGTCGGCACGGGCGCAGGCCCAGATAAGATTGCGTGGGAGTGACTTGCTGGCACCAGGCTCAATCACCTGGAGCTTGGCTTTCAGAATAAGTCCTGACTTTTCTTCAGTCTTGTTCAGGTCAAGCTTGAGACTGCCGCTATCCTGTTTTTTGTACGTGGTCATATCGATTTTATGCAGTTTGTACGCGACAACAAGGCCATCACCTTCAGTTCCGCGCCGAGCCTGTGAACCTGTTTCAGCCGTTGCGACGGCATTGCCAACGTTTGATCCCACACCAGCACTAATTGAAGCTTTATTTGATTTTTCGGCACTGATTTTAAAATTTGCAAGGCGCAATGCTTCAGTAATGTAGGGAATTTCCGGTTCAAAAGGTACATCGCCAATATTTATCGGTGAGATTATTTCCAATCCGCCCAACTTAGATTTTTCTACACTGCCACCTTGCAGGCCAACCTCTCCCTGAACTGGGGCCATAGAGGGTGTTCCACCCAGAGCAATGCCGCGGTTGTAGGCAAAATCCTGCTGAATCCCACTAAAAGATTTTTCCTTCTTGACCCGGATGTCTGCTACGCCTGGATCTTCAACAGGTCCAAACTGTTTTGACCATGCAGAACCGATAGAATGCCGATCAATCGGTTTTTTGGGTATCACATACTCCTCGTCGGTTACGCTTTCCATGCCCTTTTTGTGCGTTTGCATGGCTGTGCCACCGGTGCTGACGCAACCGGAGAAAAGCATGGCCGTTGTCAATACTACTGTTCCGAATGCAAGTGTCTTTTTCATGGAATCTCCTTTGAATTTACATACAACAAAAAATATACACTCTGTCTAATTTCGAGTAAAAAACCGTGAGCACACCAAAGTGTCATATTCTACAGTCCGGGAATGGGCTGCCCCTCTGTTGCAGGTTGTGCTGGTGGTATCTGTTGCACCGGAGGTTGCTGCTGGTCTTGGGCCACAGGTGGGGCCTGTTGCGGTGCCGCATCCTGGGGTTGTTGCACCGGAGGTTGCTGTTGGTCTTGGAGCACAGGTTGGGCCTGTTGCGGTGCCGCTACCTGAGGTTGCTGCACAGGTATTGGCGGTATTACTACAGGTTGCTCCTGGATGGTCGGACTTCCACCTGCCTGACCTTTCATTACAAACAGCGCAATCACCTCTTTGGACGTATTTCCTGCCGTATCTATCGCTTGGGCAACCACACGCAATGAACCTCCGATAGTTATTGCTATTGGCTGAGTCGATCCCTCCCATTTCTTGCCAAGGTTGGTAAGTATTTGCTCGCCGACTTTGTTGCCGACGCCGTCATACACTCGGAAAGCGATCTCTTTCAGACCTTTATCGTCATTTGCGCGTGAAGTAAATGATACGTTTTCTGGCCCAAGCACATTTACAATAATTGGTTCAAGTGTGGGAGGGGTGTCAAACCGATCAACCACTTTCAACATCATATCGACTACATCACTTGGTTTGCCATCCTGAGCTCTCATCTCACCTTTGCCAGCCCGGATACTGTCTTTGCCCCAGTTATCATCGTTAGATCTGTTGGGCATGATCGGCATTCCTGGTATTCCCGGTTGAACCGCCAGCGCTGGAAGAGACGCTGTGGGAAGTTTTGTCTGGCCGGTGTACAGTTCGCTCCGCAGACGCAGATCGTCTTCAAGTTGGATTTGGTAAGGGATACTGTCTGAGTACAGTGTCGGATCTACCGGAACAACGACAGAGGTCTCTCCGGAATAACCATAAGGATTGCGGCGATTATCGTACTCATCAATGGCGATATCCTTCTGTCCAGTACCGGCCGTTATCCGCACTTTTGTTACAGGATTTTCTGATTGCCATTGAATATTAACGCTTAATGCACGATCGATATACTGGATGGATTGATGGGTAACTTCAGGTTTCCCTGCTGCAGAAGCACAAATTACTGTTGTAACCAGTAATAACAGTGCTGAACTCAATATCCTGATATGCCGCATATTCATGTAAACTCTCCATACGTACATTGTTATAATGTTGAAACATGCCGGTGTCAGTTTTAATAACACCGGCATGTCCGTTATTACTTGACTGTTACGGTGGCGCTTCTGGTCGTAACATTTCCCGATGAATCGGTTACATACGCTTTGATAACAAGCTCACCGGTTTTATTTACCTTGCTCTTAGGCAGGGTGTGCTCTTCGTCGTGATCTATTTCGCCAACACACGCACCAATGTTTGAGTTCACAATGTTGTATTGTGTGCCGCCGTTAAAGCTGGCACTAACATTCACCCCTCGTAATTCAGCGTTATCTTTGCCTTTGACGGTAATGAGAATCTCACCGCCAACTTTGATGATTTTGGGGGTGACCTCAAGCGTCATGCTTGGCGAAATTGAGTCTTTGCATACGGAATAATCCAGGTTGCATGAATTTCTTGGCGTGCGAGGGACAGTTTTTTCGCAATCATTTTCACAGTATTGTTCATCTGAAATGCAGGCATTACAGTCAACCGTGATCGTCTCTGTTTTGTCGGCACTGACCAGTACGGAACGTGATGATGGTTTGCTAAATAACTTTGTACCGCTGAAATCAAGAGTATATGCACCTGCATCCAGCGTTTCTATATCTCCACTGACATGGAGCGACCCATTGCCGAGTTTCCATTTGAGACCATCTGCGCTACACGCCGCTGGCTGGACGATAACTTTTACTTTGCCCTGTTTTTTCTCATAGCGGCCCTGAACAGAAGTCGTAGTATTGTTTTTTACCTCGATATTCTGAAGCAAAGGCGTGTTCCAACCGGAAACGTCCTTGAATGAAACCGTGTGTTTGCCAACGGTTGTTGTTACACGACCACCATCGTTCAGCCAAGTGCCGCCGTCGAGTTTCCATTGAGCTCCTGCCTTGACAACTTCCGCAGGCAGTATCACGGTCATTACTTCGCCGCCGATACAAACGCTCTCATCATATGAACAGCTGTTAGCCTCAGTGCGTTTCATCTGAATGTTCGGATATTTGATGCATGCTTTAGTATCGGACTTGCAAGCATACTCAGCCAGAACAGGCTCTGTTTCGTTCGGTCTGACGCTGACCGTATGAATTGCCTGTTTGGGCAGCCAGTTATCTGTAGATGTGAAGGTTACGGTGTGGTTACCGGCAGTGGCGGGAGATTTTACGCCAGCTTTGATAAATTCAGGCTTGGTGTCGATTTTGAAACCAATGGCGGCATTATCAGCCGCAGCCTTTGGCTGAATGGTCGCCAGGATAAATCCGTCAGTCGGGCAGATCTTGACATCAAAATTACAGCCAAGTGCATCACTACGCTTCATCAGGATGTTTGGTGTCTTCTCGCACGGTTTCGTATCGGACTTGCAGACGTATTCAGCCAGAACAGGCACGGTCTCATTCGGTCTGACGCTGACCGTGTAAACCGCTTGCTTGGGCAGCCAATTATCTAAGGAGTTGAAGGTTACTGTGTGGTTGCCTGCTGCGGTGATCGTCCTTACGCCAGACTTGTTAAATTCAGGCTTGGTGTCGATTCTGAAACCAACAGCGGCGTTATCAGCCGCAGCCTTTGGCTGAATAGTCGCCAGGATGAAACCATCAGCCGGGCAGGCCTTGACATCAAAATTACAGCCAAGTGCATCACTACGCTTCATCAGGACGTTTGGTGTCTTCTCGCACGGTTTCGTATCGGACTTGCAGACGTACTCAGCCAGAACCGGCTCTGTCTCATTTGGTCTGACGCTGACCGTGTGAATCGCCTGCTTGGGCAGCCAGTTGTCTGCAGCGGTGAAGGTTACTGTGTGGTTACCGGCCGTGGTGGACGTTTTTACGCCAGACTTATTTACGTCGGTTTTTGTGTCTATATTGAAGCCGATGGCAGCAACATCAGCCGCAGCCTTTGGCTGAATGGTCGCCAGGATGAAACCATCAGTCGGGCAAATCTTGGCATCAAAATTACAGCCAAGTGCATCACTACGCTTCATCAGGATTTTCGGTGACTTCTCGCATGGTTTCGTATCTGATTTGCAGACGTACTCAGCCAGAACAGGCTCTGTCTCGTTTAGTCTGACGCTGACCGTATGAATTGCTTGCTTGGGCAGCCAGTTATCCACGGAGGTGAAGGTTACGGTGTGGTTACCGATAGTGGTGGGAGCTTTTATGCCAGCTTTGTTAAGTTCAGGCTTTGTGTCGATCTTGAAGCCGATGGAAGCAGTATCCGCCGCAGCCTTTGGTTGAATGGTTGCCAGAATAAAACCACCACTTGGGCAGACCTTGACATCAAAATTACAGCCGAGTGCCTCACTACGCTTCATCAGGATTCTTGGTGACTTCTCGCACGGTTTCGTATCGGACTTGCAAACGTACTCAGCCAGAACCGGCTCTGTTTCATTCGGTCTGACGCTGACCGTATGAACCGCCTGCTTGGGCAGCCAGTTATCCACGGAGGTGAAGGTTACGGTGTGGTTACCGGTAGTGGTGGGTACTTTTATGCCAGCTTTGTTAAGATCAGGCTTTGTGTCGATCTTGAAGCCTACGGCGGCAACATCTGCCACAGCTTTTGGTTGAATGGTTGCCAGAATAAAACCACCACTACTTGGGCAGACCTTGACATCAAAATTACAGCCGAGTGCCTCACTACGCTTCATCAGGATTCTTGGTGACTTCTCGCACGGCTTCGTATCGCTCTTGCATACGTACTCAGCCAGAACCGGCTCTGTCTCATTTGGTCTGACGCTGACCGTATGAACCGCCTGCTTGGGCAGCCAATTATCTGCAGCGGTGAAGGTTACGCTGTGGTTACCGGTTGTGGTGGATGTTTTTACGCCAGCCTTATTTACGTCGGCCTTTGTATCGATCTTAAAGCCAACTCCGGCATTATCTGCTGCAACTTTTGGTTGAATGGTTGCCAGGATGAAACCATTAGTGATGCGTGGTTCGCTTTTAGCTATCGTAACAATTGTACAAGCTTCCTTAGAAATGTTACCGGAAACATCGATCGCTGTGGCACAGAGATTGAGCACACCGGCATCAACTGTTTTGTAATCAAACTCAACTGCAGCATGGGTAGATCCGGGGCGCTTTACCGTATCCGAATCAAGCTGGCGTTTTGGGCCATTATTGTATTGACAGGTGACATCGATTTGCTTCAAGGCCTTGTCGTCATCGGCTTCTGCTCTGATGATGACCTTATCTCCTTTTTTAGCGAGCATAACGGGCGTAGCGCTGATCTTGACTGTTGGTGGTTCGGAAGAACTTCTCTCTCGCTTTTTACCGGACTTATCATTGTCCTGCTTTCCACCGGACTCTTTTTTTCGCTCCGGCACAGTTACTTGGATAGCGCCACTTTTTGTGGTGCCTGCCTTGTTCTGTGCGTCGTAGGCGGTTACGATGAAAGGACGGTTGCCTGCTGTGTTGAGTGCTGGAGTGACGCTCCAGTTGGTACCGTTGCCGTTCATTGCAACGTCCACTCCCGCATCGGTAAAACGCAAAATAACCTTGCTTGCAACACGGTCGGTGGTCGCACTGAATGTGGCGGATTGGCCGGCGGTAATGCTGGCCGGATTAGTACTTACGTAAGTGATATTTGGCACAGGAGCTGGACGCTGTTCGCCGGGACCCTTCTCACGTTTATTACCATACTTTTCATTGTCCAGCTTACCAGCCGGATTTGAATTTGCGGATGTTACGTTGGGAGCTGATACCGGGGTTGTGTTAATCTTCACAAGGAAGAAGTTAATGTTTGGAAGGTTGCCATCGATAGTGTGCGGATTCTTGCTAAATGGTGTGTAACCAGGCTTTGAGATCGATATGTATGTATTTCCTCTCGACAAGTCGGAAATAATAAACTGGCCGTAAACATTGGTGGTCGCGCTTTTCCCCTGTACAGATACCGTTGCCCCGGAAATACCGGGACCTGATGCGCTATTTTCATGCACCACACCGCTAAACGAGTATGTAGCAGCAAATAATGCTGACGGTAAAAACATTAGAACGCTTAACAAAACCAGTATTATTTTAAACGGGATTTTACTATTTCTCATGCCTGCCCCCTTGGACTTTTTTCGACGTAATAGTAATTCAACTCACCATGTTATTCTTTAGACACCACCGGGATATATCGTTATTCCTTGACCGTTACGGTTGTGCTTCTCGTTGTCACATTTCCGGAAGAATCGGTTACATATGCTTTGATAACAAGCTCACCGGCTTTGTTTACTTTGCTCTTTGGCAGAGTATGCTCTTCATCGTGATCAATCTCGCCAACACAAGCACCAATGTTTGAGTTTACAATGCTGTACTGTGCGCCGCCGTTAAAGCTGGCACCAACATTCACTCCCCGTAATTCAGCGTTATCTTTGGCTTTTACGGTAATGAGGATTTCGCCACCAATTTTTATAACCTTTGGTGTTACCTCAAGCGTCATGCTTGGCGCAGTTGAGTCTTTGCATACGGAGTAATCCAGATTGCATGAATTTTTTGGCGTGCGGGGAACAGTCTTTTCACAATCGTTTTCACAGTATTGTTCATCCGAAATGCAGGCATTACAGTCAACGGTGACGGTCTCTGTTTTGTCGGCACTGACCTGAACTGAACGTGATGACGGTTTGCTAAATAACTTCGTACCGCTGAAATCTAGAATGTATGAGCCGACATCCAGAGTCTCTATATCTCCACTGGTATGGAGCGACCCGTTGCCGAGTTTCCATTTGAGACCATCTGCGCTACATGCCGCTGGCTGGACAATGACTTTTACTTTACCCTGTTTTTTCTCATAACGGCCCTGAACAGAAGTCGTTGCATTGTTTTTTACCTCGATGTTTTGAATCGAAGGTGAGTTCCAGCCGGAAACGTCTTTGAACGAAACGGAATGTTTACCAACAGTAGTCGTTACGCGGCCACCATCGTTCAGCCAGGTGCTACCGCCGTCAAGTTTCCACTGTGCTCCCGCCTTGACAACCTCAGCCGGCAGTATCACGGTCATTACTTCGCCGCCGATACAAACGCTCTCATCAAATAAGCAGTTGGTTACTTCAGTACGTTTCATCAGGATGTTCGGATACTTGGTGCATGCTTTAGTTTCGGGCTTGCAAGCATACTCGGCCAAGACTGGCTCGGTTTCATTCGGTCTGACACTCACCGTGTGGATTGCCTGTTTGGGCAGCCATTTATCATCTGCGCTAAAGGTGACTGTATGTTTGCCGGCGGCAGTGGTGGCCCGCACGCCGGCTTTGTTCAGTTCCGTTTTCGTGTCGATTCTGAAGCCGATATTCAGATCATCAGCTGCTGCTTTTGGCAGAATGGTGGCCAGGATGTAGCCATCGGTTGGACAAACCTTTTCGTCAAAGTTACAGTCAAGCGCTTCGTTCCTCTTCATAAGGATATTTGGAAACTTGGCACATGGTTTTGTATCGGCTTTGCAGGCATAGTCAGCACGGACCGGTTCTGTCTCATTAGGTCTGACGCTGACGGTGTGGATGGCCTGCTTGGGAATCCACTTTTCTGCTGCGCTAAAGGTGACGGTATGATTCCCGGCGGCAGTGGTGACCCTTACGCCCGCTTTAAAGAGTTCCGGTTTCGTGTCGATTCTGAAGCCGATATTTAGATCGTCAGCTGCTGCCTTGGGTAGGATGGTGGCCAGGATATAACCATCGGTTGGACAAACCTTTTCGTCAAAGG
>CAIRND010000693.1 GCA_903879825.1 uncultured Geobacteraceae bacterium | reverse complement strand
TTGTGACGAGCAATCCGTGGCAATGCTTTTTCAAGCATAGGGAGTATTTGCGCTATCCATCTGGCATTGTTTTCCACTCCAAGCAAGTGCTCATCCAGTTGTTGTTTGCGCTTGCCGGTGTTACGGTCAGTATTGGCATAAAGAGGAAAGCCAGCAACGCCCAATTCAGGGTTTTCCGGAAGACTTGAATAATAATGATCAGCCAGCATCAGACTCAATCGAGCCAAATGTAAACTGTAGATATTACCAAGCCAGTTTGTGGTAAGAAGGTTTGGGCGCTTTAATGCTGAGTCAGCAAGATAACTGGCACGGCTCTGCCACTTTGCGCTATTTACCGGAAGTTGGTTTTTAAATTCCCAGAAGGGAGCTTTCTCCTGCTTGTTCGCTTCTGTAAGAGATGCATTCCATTCAGGGCCCAGTTGTCCCAATACAGAGTTTAGTCGTTTGGAATTAAATCGAGGCTTTTGAACTATCCCATCCAATTTCTGCCACTGCTGTTTTGGTAGTTGATGATGTGTTAAAATCAACCAGGCTATTGCTTGAGCGAAGGGGGGGAGTGTTGTAAATGGACTTGTAGTTTTTTCTTCTATTCCGTCTCGAATCAATGTCTTGAAAAAAGATAATAACTCTTTTTCTGATTTGCTTTTACCAATTTCTGCCAAACAGGTTAACCATGCAGTGTCTTTTGCAAGATCGTCCTCTGCAGCGTCAATGGTTGCTCCGGTTACGAACGCTTGAAAAAGTCGTAACGAAACCCACTCATGGCGATAAGCATCGGCAAGAGGCTTTGTGCTGGTCAGTTTTTTTTGAAACCCCGTACTCGATTTTCCGAAATCATGAAAAAGCGCACTAATTGAAGATAGAATTTTGATATCCGATATGGTATGCCAGTCGTTTTCATCTTTTCTTCGTAAGACATCACGCTCTGTACTGTTTGTAGGTACTACCCCTCGTTCATTGAATCGGCTGGCATTCCCGACAATCCACATTAAATCAGTACGATCCTGTCCTCGTATCCAGTGACATGCTATGGCACTATTTCTTCTTGCTTTATGCTTCAGCAACTTTTTAACAGTGTTGAGACCTTGCATGGTGATATGTGTCTGCCATGTACGCCGACCAAATCGTTCAGCAAACTGATCAAGAATTCTGCGGGTTTCGGGAAGAGCGTATTTTGAGCATTCCGATATGAACAAAACATTCATTTTGCCTCTCCGGTAGTCAAGGCGATCTCCTTTAAAGAATCAATAATAAAATCAAGTGCTTCATGTTTGGTAAAACTTCTGATACAAGCTTGACGAAAATCGCTCTCATCGTCTCCACGTACTGCAGCAGCAAATGACAACGGCAAAACCAATGCGTCTTTTATAAGGTCAGCGGCATCAAAAACAAGGCCTCCACGACGAGTTTTACCATGTAACACAGCTAATCCGTGAGGCAATCCTAATACCCAAGTTGCTGTGGCACCCAATCCATAAGCCAGATAATTTCCATGATCGAGAAATCTGTTCGCGGGATCAGTCCCTTGTCCTCTTTTTGTTCTGGTGAAATCACCATAGTTAACAGCTTTTACTGCAAACTTAAAAAGCAGTTTACTAAGGCGGGCCTCCATAGTAAGTAACTGCATGGTGTCTTGTGCTAAAGGAATATCTACAGCAAATTTATCCAATAAACTGTTCAGTTCGGCACTATTAACTAAAAACCCTTCGTCCCGTAACTCTTTTTTTTCCCATTGAAAACGAATGAAGTCCAGTCTTTTTAATTGTAAAATTTTAGCAGCTTTGAGACGCTGCATATCATCGAACCAAAACTGTACCCAAGCTTGCAAGTATTCTGTGGGTCGATATTCACACTGAGGGGAAAACCAGGAAACTTCAAGATCAAATTCATTTGCACTGAATAACGGTGTTCCTCCTCCGCCACAGAATCCGACCAAGACTCCTGCTTTTGCCAACAAGCGCATAGCAGCCTGGGTAATTGATGTGCCGGACCCAAGTAGAATTGTGGTCGTATTTGCAATAGGAATATTCCAATAAAGAGAATCTTTTCCGGCATCAGTTATGTACTCCACTCTACCGCCATTCGTTAATACACGACAATGCTCCAAATAATAAATATTGGCGCGTTTCGAATGTAGTACGGTTTTGAGGTCAGAAGATGATATATCCCGCATAGTCATTTTATCTCATTGAGAAAAAAAGCTCCTAATTGCAATTAAGAAAATTATTAATCAGGTATTTGCAAGAGAAAACACCACAAATCACAACCAACATAAAAAGTAAGAGAAGAAAATAATATAGTCGAATGTTAAGACAAAAAACAAGGAACAGACTAAAATAATGATGATTTTCGCAAATCGCCCGTACTTGAAAATCAGCAATCAAGCTTTCTATTATCCCTTCTTTAAAAAATAGCATTCAAAAACGAAGGATTATGAATGCATGGAAAAGGCACTTGAAGAACATATCCATATATTTTTGAATCGTTATTGAGCACTACAAAATCTTTCATTACCACTGAATGCAGGGAGAAATATCTCATGGCAGTTTTCGCTTATGGCAGGGTGAGCACCCCAAGGATCAAACAACCGAGAATAAGCGACTGGAAATCGAGCGTGCCGGGTTCAAAGTTGATTACTGGTTCAATGATGAAGGAGTAAGCGGCAGCTCTCATGCTTGTCAGCGACCTCAGCTCAGGGCGCTGCTTGGTCAGATCAGGAATGAAGAAACCTTGATCGTCTCAAAGCTTCACCGGCTTGGCCGTGATGCCGAGTATGTTCTCTCAACCATGAAAACTCTTTCAGAACGAAAGATCAAAGTTTTCGTGATCCAGCTTGGCCAACTTAGCCTCACTTCACCGGTGGGAAAACTCATGTTTACAATATTATCAGCCGTAGCTGCAATGGAATGTGATTTTAATCGAGCTTACACATGCTGGACTTGCCAGAGCGAAAAGCCAGGGCAAAACATTAGGGGAACGTCCAAATCAAAGATCAACAACGCTCACTGATCATCGAGATAAGGAAAAGCTGCCAATCGGTAAGCGCCCTCTCCCGAACCTTCAACATTTCGCGTGCCTCGGTACTGAGAATAACAGGTGATTTCCCGTAAGGCGATAAAGTGGCCCGTAAACGGCACGAGAAAGGTCCACTTTACCCCGCGTTCTCTTTGGCTCGTTCAATGATGCTC
>CAIRND010000692.1 GCA_903879825.1 uncultured Geobacteraceae bacterium | reverse complement strand
TCACAAAGCCGGCTTTTTATTTAAACAACGTTACCAGATTCATCATGCCCGAATAAAAAGAGGATCAGAGCAAAATTCTATTTGCTCGATCCTCTTTTTCAACACTTTAAGTAACCGGCTCGCCAGTTTGGTCGCCCTTTATCATTTACATTGTATATCTAATAGATCACATGAATTTCGAGATTTCAAACCCAATCTGTCCAAGCGGCAGCACTTCATCAGCTACACCTCCGTCTACACAGGCTTTTGGCATACCATAAATAGTTGACGTTGCTTCGTCCTGCGCAATTGTAACGCCACCCTTCTGCTTGAGTAGTTGCATCCCCTTGAAGCCGTCATTACCCATCCCGGTCAGAATCACTCCGAGCATGGCTCCATTGGTAGCCTCTGCCATACTTGACATTAAAAGGTCTACTGAGGGGATGTAGACATATTGCGGATATAAACTGGTGGGCTGGGTCCGAACAACAATGTGGGAGCCTTGGCGGACCAGAGTTGTGTGCATACCGCCTGGGGCAACTAATGCGAGTCCGGGTTTGAGTATGTCGCCATCAACCGCTTCGCGAATGGTCATGGAACATTTAGCGTTAAGCCGGTCTGCATAAGGTCCGGTAAATGCTTTCGGCATATGAATTCCTACAATAATACCGTAGGGGAAATTGACCGGAATACGTGAGAGAACTTCCTGTAATGCCACCGGTCCACCGGTGGAAGCTCCAATGCCGACGTACTGGATCTTTTTACCAACAAACTTTGAGGATGTTGGACGCTGTGGCGCAGTGAAAGCGGTCGTCGCAGGACGTATTGACGCAGACGTTGCTTCGTGAGGTCGGCGAATACGCGATGCAATCGCCTCCTTGATCTTGCGCATCAGTTCCTGACGGAAGATGTTTTGAGCGTCTGATGAGTCAGTGACATTTTTGGGAATATAATCAATGGCCCCGGCATCAAGAGCTTCAAATGTTGACTTGGCACCTTCGTTGGTCAAGGTTGATACCATAATGACTTTGGTCGGCGCCTTGGCCATAATCTGTTTCAAGGCGGTAATGCCGTCCATACGCGGCATTTCAACATCCATCGTGATTAGGTCCGGTTTGAGGGCTATTGCCTTTTCAACACCTTCCATGCCATCGGCCGCAGTGCCAACTATATCAAAAGATGGCTCTTTTGACAGGACGCTTCGGATAGCCATCCGCATAAAAGAAGAGTCATCTACAATCAATATACGGGTTTTCGCTTGCGGCATTATCATCGAGTGTCGCCTTTTAAAAATCTTTTTATGCGCTTTTTCGCATTAATGGTTTAGAGAGGGGTGAAAATAGAGGATACCAGCTCTTTTACATCGGGAATGGCATCATCAAGTTCGTAACAGAAGCGCTCAACATCCATGTGGGCGAATTCCGGCGATTCCTTTTTGAGAATAGTCCAGGCTTCTTCTTCACTCAAATTAAAGCTAATCCATTCACGTCCGCCATAATTTAATTCGCGAACAGTACAGAATAAATCTGAAAGATTGACTATAGCGCATAAAATCGGATCAACCGTAGCCTCGGTCGGGCTATGATGATAGGCGATCACATCACAATAGGCTTCAGGGAAATTCCATTTACGCGCCATGCAGAGGCCGATTTCGCAGTGAGTTGTACCGAGTAATTCTGCCTCGGCATCGACGAGCTTTACCGGATGGATTTTGATGTAATCCAGAACTTCCAAAAAAGGCTCTCTCAGGAAATTGCTTAAAAATACTTCGCCTAAATCATGTATAATTCCGGATATATAGGCTTTTTCAAGATCTTTATATCCGATTTTCTGTGCGATGATTTTAGACACCATACCGACGCCAAATGAATGTTCCCAAAAAGCATTCAGCTCCAGTGCTCCCGATGTTCCGTCGAAAGCATTGATAACTGACGTTGTAAGAGCCAGTTCACGGACATGGCGCAAGCCGAGATACACGAGAGCACGTTTAAGTGAGGTTATCTCCTGTGTCGGTTTGTACACCGGTGAGTTAAGCAGTTTCATGATACGTGCCGTCATAACCTGATCGGATAGCATCAAATCAGCAATTTCTTCTATGCTGACATCAGGGTCATCAAGCAACTGCAACACCTTGGTTGCAACAATCGGGATAGTAGGAAGATCATCTACTGCCCCTACCAATATTTCAGCTCGTTCCATCATCTGAATCTTATTCATATAATAAAACCTCTCAGGCTATTTTTTGTAGCCAAAACCACCGGGAAAGTGAACCGTCTTGAACTTGTCATTGACACCGTGCAGGGATTCCGACTGGCCAACAAAGAAGTAACCGTAGGGCTGCAGGTTGTTATAAAAGTGCTGGACAACTTTTGATTTAGAGGCCGTGTCAAAATAGATCAAGACATTAGCGCAAAAAATGAAGTCGAAGCTCTTCATGAAAATCATTTTTGAATCTTCATACAGGTTGAGCTTGTTGAAAGTAACAAACTTTTTGACTTCAGGGGACAGGATGAATTTCCCGTTATCTTCGCGGATATACTTGCGCTTATACACATCGGGGATGTTTCTGACGGAATAGGCGTTATATACTCCCTCTTTGGCCTG
>CAIRND010000691.1 GCA_903879825.1 uncultured Geobacteraceae bacterium | reverse complement strand
GGCGGTGACTGACTTTTTTAACGACGATCACCATTAACGGGAAGGGGAGTATTGCCCAAAAAGTCAGCCAGGGGTGAATACGAACCATCATCGTAACGGCGGCGCTGTAAATAAGCAGCGTATTAATGGCACTCATGGAGCCAAAGCCGGTAAGCATGCGGACGTTTGTCAGGTCATTGGAAAAACGGGAAAGGATATCTCCGCTCCGGCTGTTTGAAAAATAACCGAGGTCAAGCCGCGTCAGTCGCTGGAACAGATCATTGCGGATGCGGAACTCTATGATGCGGGCGGCATTCAGTGTCAATGTCCGTGAAAAAATGCGGGTGATACAGTGTAACAATGCCAGGAGTACAATGGTAAGGGCACAGGTCGCGGGGGGGAAACGTGCCGTGTGCGGGTGTTGCAGAGCTTCTATCGCGAGCTTCATGAACCAGGGGATCAACAGAGCAAAGGCGTTGGTGAGAAGAAGAAACATCGCCCCGCCGGCATACCGCCAGCGGAGCGATGTTAGATAAGGGATAAGTAGAGCAAGATCTTTGATAGTCGCGTCCTGATTGGCTGTTTTTGTCGCGGCCGCCTATAAACTCAGCCATGAACTATGCGTGCGGCATCCTATCAGTAATTACGAATTTCTGCCACGGTGAATCACCGTGAAGCCGTAATGAAAATCTCTGATCCTTTGAAACTGGATGTCGTGCTGTTGTGACGGCTGCCGGCATCTGCCAACAAAGATGAACCCTCAAAAGAATCCCTCAGTACGGTGTCCGGATTTACGACTGCTGCGACTGTAACCGGACCATTATATCCTGAGACCTGAACCGGAGTAACGCTTCCCTCTAAAGAAATACCGTTGCCCCACTGTCCTGTTCCTGCGTCACCCCATGCCCAGACGGAGTCGTTTCTGGCGATAGCTATCGTATGGCCTATGGAAGCCGTTATGTCGGCTATGTGCCCGATTCCTGAAACTTTAACAGGGATGAAGCTGTTAGCGGCGGTCTTTGTGCCGAGCTGACTGGCCTGGTTGTTGCCCCATGCCCATACCGTGCCGTCGTGTTTAAGAGCGGCCACGTGCCAATCTCCGGCAGCGATGGCGTGGACGTCATCCAGGCCGGATACTTGGACGGGTGTTGCGCTGCGCTCGTTGCCGCCATTACCGAGTTGACCCTTACCATTAAAGCCCCATGACCACACGGTGCCGTCTTTTTGCAGCGCAGAGGTATTGTAGGCCCCGGCAACAATTGCTGTTACAGTGTGTAAGCCTGATACCTGAACGGGTTTTCTGCAGTTGAAAAATTCACCATTACCGACCTGACCGGAACGGTTTCCTCCCCACGCCCATACGGTGCCGTCATTCTTTAGTGCGACGATATGACCACTTCCGGTGGCGATCGATTTGACATTATCCACGCCAGCTACCTTGTGCGGTACGGCAGAGTTGCGGGATGTTCCGTCCCCCAGTTGGCCTGAGCCGTTAAAGCCCCATGTCCATACTGAGCCGTCTTTTTTTAATACGACAGAATGGGACGTGCCAGCCAAAACTGCAACAACACCGTCCAGTCCGTTAATTATCTTTGGCTCTGCAGCTTCGCCGCCAAAAGTGCCGTTACCCAGTTCTCCGAACTCGTTGCCACCCATTGCCCAAACCTTACCATCTTGAGAGAGTGCCAGAGTGTGATCTTTACCATGAGAATACCAGGGAGTTGCGGCAAGTGAAGTAACTGGTAGTGTCATCAAAAGTGAAAACAGTCCCAGAGAGAGGAAACGCCAATTGTGCTTGCATGCACGCGATACTAATGATGAATAGTCTTGATTTAACATGTGAGTGCTCCTTTCGTAGCTGTGAATAACGCCCCTTTAATACGAGGCCAATTATCACGCGACATTTCGGCGACCCGGCTGTCTCCCTGAGAGACCCAATAGGCTTTCCGTCCCATCCTCACGGATGGTTTAGTATTATCGTCTGCCACGATAGGTTGCTTGGCTTATAGCGCCGTTCGATATAAGCATTGTTTTTTGTTGTGGAGCGCTTCTCACCTCCTTTTCTTGAAATTACCCAAAAAAAAGCCGGGTCGCATTAACGTCAATATTCTGACATTTCGGCGACCCGGCTGTCTACTTGAGACCCAATGGGCTTTCCGTCCTACCCTCGCGGGTAGTTTAGTATTATCGTTATATATGTGTGTAAAATGTACTTGACTCTTTAAGTAGACTCTACTTGTTCCAAAAAAATAATACAAGAAAAAAATGATAACATTGTTATTTAAAAGTAAAATAATTATAAACGTCACGCGGGGACTTGGTGATAAATAAAAGCAAAACCCCATCAATGCTAAGTTTGATGGGGTTTTGTATGCACTAAGAAGGTAGGCTGCAATTTAAAACGGAATGTCATCATCCTGAAACGGTGGCTCCTCATAATTTGAAGCGCTGGATTTAGGAGCGGATGAAGTGTCGCCGCCACCGCTACGCTCGCCTTTGGCGGAAAGCATCTGCATTTTATCGGCGACGATGTCTGTCGTGTAACGATCGTTGCCGCTTTTGTCCTGCCACTTACGGGTCTGCAAGCGACCTTCGACGTAAATTGTTTTGCCTTTGGAGAGATATTCACCTGCTATTTCGGCCAGTTTTCCCCAGAGCGTAATATTGTGCCACTCGGTTCGTTCTTCCCACTCGCCCGTTTTCCCTTTGAATTTTTCACTTGTAGCAAGGGAAAAACTTGCTACGGCCTGACCGGCTGCGGTGAAACGCACTTCAGGGTCTTTGCCCAGGTTTCCGATCAACATAACCTTGTTAAGACTCGCCATGATGTGACTCCTTGTTGTGAAAGGGTGAAATGTATCTGCGCCATTTTGTGCATGACACCACCCGTAAATTTTTGTCGACGAAGAATACCCCAGAAGGTTCGCTTTCTCAACCCCAAATATCGATTCAGATTATTTCTTCACTTCACAAATGTTGAAGTGGTACACTGAGGGCTCACAAGGAAACATGCACGGAGGACAATGAAATGGACCGATTCCGAATCTACGCGATGCTGACCGCTGTAACACTGGTGTTATCAAGTTCGGTTCCCGGGTGTGCCGATAAGCGTGGTGCTACACCTGCCGCAGAAAAAGAGGGTTCGATAAAAGTGTATTCCAGCAAAATGAAGGGGTTTATCATGAGTGAAAAAATAGTTAAAACTGACGTTGAATGGAAAAAACAGCTTGCTCCTGAGCAGTTTCATGTATTGAGGGAAAAGGGTACCGAGATGGCGGGTACCGGGATATACGCCAATCATCATGAACCGGGTATTTACCACTGTGCGGGATGTGATCTTGAGCTGTTTCGGTCGGAGGATAAATATGAATCCGG
>CAIRND010000690.1 GCA_903879825.1 uncultured Geobacteraceae bacterium | reverse complement strand
GTGCTGAACAAGGTTAAAGAGATCATTGCGTATCTGGATGATCCGGAACTGGCAAAACCGCTCAAGGAACTGCGAAGGGCTAAAACCGTGCGTGCGTTTGAAGCTGCTCTGCACGGGCTGTGCTGAAAAGCAAGTTTCAGAGGATGCATGCGTAATTCAAAAGGTGGCCAATCGGCCTGATGGCGTGAGCATCAGCTGTCAACTTTCCCCTCCCAAATTCTGTGGTATTATGTAGCATGACTCTCGAATCGTTTGTTGTTACATACGGGTATCTGGCGCTTCTGACCGGTGCATTGCTGGAAGGGGAAACCATTGTGATCATCGCCGGAATTATGGCGCACAGCGGCTACCTACAGTTGCCGTGGGTCATCGGGGTTGCTTTCTGCGGTGCCTTTTGCGCCGATCAGTTCTTCTTTCAAGTGGGAAAACGAAAAGGGAAGCTATTTCTCGAAAAACGCCCTCACTGGGAGCCCCGAATACATAAGGTGCGCCACTTTCTGGTCGGTTATCAGGTTATCGCCGTTCTCAGTTACCGATTCATTTACGGTATGCGCACCATTACTCCGATTGTCATCGGCGCGAGCGATTTTGCCACCCGGCGCTTTATCGTTCTCAACCTGTGCAGTACTCTCCTCTGGGCGGTGGCGGTCTCGTCAGCCGGCTACTTTTTCGGCAACGTCATCGAAGTGGTGCTCAATGATTTTCGCCGATATGAACTCGCCATTATGCTGGTCATCGCGGCGGTGGCTGGTGGGGTCTGGCTGTACCGCCACCGGTTGAAAAAACGTTAGCCTGCCGGAGAGTGTCTGTGCAGGTCTGATAGGCAACACTTTTTGCTGTTCCGGTCCCGTCCCCTGTGGTAATTACTATGCCATGCGCCTATTCCTGATTGCCTTTCAATTTCTGACCATCATCCCGCTCCCCTTCACCATTCGCTGTGAAAAAGACGACTTGGGACGTTCCACCGCATTTTTCCCGCTGGTGGGCCTCACCATCGGGGGGCTGCTGGTAGCGGCCAACTGGCTGCTGTCCCCCTGGCTCGCCCGTCCCTTGTGCGATGCCCTGCTGATAACTCTGGTGACTCTCATCACCGGTGCTCTCCATCTGGATGGTCTGGCGGATGTCTGTGACGGCCTTGCGGCACGCGGGAGTCGGGAGCGCTTTCTGGCGATTATGAAGGATTCACAGGTTGGTGCAATCGGCGCAGTCGGTCTGGTGCTGGTTTTGCTGTTGAAATGGCAGGCGCTGGTAGCGGTGCCGGCTGAAGTTAAGTGGCAGGCATTATTGCTCTTTCCCGCTTTGACACGTTTTGGCCAGGTATTGACAATGACCGGAGCCCGCCGTGCCAGGCAAGATGGCCTTGGAGCCACTTTCGCCCACGGAGCAGGAGGGACGGCGCTCTTTCTGGCGTTTGTTACTGTTGCTTCCGCCTCTTTTTATCTGCTGGGTCTCAAAGGGGTACTGGCTCTGGCGGCGGTCTGTGTCCTTACCTTTGCCGGGCGGACATTCTTCCAGCGCAAGCTTGGTGGTCTGACCGGCGATACCATTGGCTGCATCAGCGAACTCAATGAAATTTTGGTGCTGGTGGTTATATCCGCAACACTGCACGCCATGTACTGATGTACATGTTTTCACAACTCCAGCCCAACACGGGTCTTGTTGTAACCTCAAAAAGATTGCTCTATTATGCATTCAATTGTATGCTCTATTTAGTGCTGTGCTGAGTTAAAGGAGCTAACTATGCAGATGAGTCCCGTTGAAGATATTCGCTCAATCACCGATTTAAAGCGGAACACCAGAGAGATACTGGATCACATTCATGCATCCGGCCGACCGGTCGTCTTGACCATGAATGGCCGGGCAGATTCGGTTATCATGGATGCCAAGGTGTGGGAACGGTATCTTCAAGCCGGCAATATGGCCCGACTGCTGGCAGCGGCAGAAGGTGAAATCGCCGAGAAAAAGACCCGATCGGCACTGGACTTTTTTCAGGAGTTCCGGCGTGCCCGTACTATTCAAGGTTGAAATCACCCCTTACGCCGAGCGGGATCTTGAGGGAATATGGGATTACATCGCCCAGGATAATCCTGGTAATGCATACACATTCATTCTAAAGATTGAAGAACAGATCTATTCCCTTGAACATTCTCCCGAACGCTGTCCGCTCATACCGGAAAATCAGATTCTCGGTACCTCCTACCGGCATTTGATCTATGGGCAGTATCGGACTATCTTCCGCATTTCTACTGATACAATCTACATTCTACGCATCATTCATGGTGCGCGGTTGTTGGAGGAGCTTCTCTGATCATGACACCACATACCCGCATTTATCTCATTCGTCACGGCCAGGTGGCCGGTTTTGACCAGCCGCGTTACAACGGCCAGACTGACGTGGCACTGACTGATTATGGCGTTGAACAGTATCATCGCCTTAAAGAACGTCTGGCTGATGCAAAAATATCGGCCTGCTATACCAGCGATCTGTCGCGCTGTACGACCGGCGCCGGTATTATCGGTGGGGCGTTAGGTATAGAGCCCGTTGCCCGTCGCGAACTGCGCGAGCTGAATATCGGGGTGTGGGAAGGGTTGTCCTGGCAGGAGATTAAGGAAAACTGGCCGGAGGGGTGGCGGGATAGACTGGCCGACCTGGTCAATTATCGGGTGCCGGGTGGTGAAAACCTGCTGGATGTCGCGGCACGGGTTATGCCGGTCATTAATGAAGTTGTGGAGCGTCATCATGGGCAGGAAGTACTGGTAGTCGGGCATGGCGGTGTCAATCGCATCGTATTGCTGAATGCTATCGGTGCCCCCCTGGCGGGGATGTTTAACATCGAGCAGAATTATGGCTGCCTGAATATTATCGATTATTATGAGGACGGGCGAGCAACGGTAAAGCTGATGAACGGGTGATAATGCGTTGCCTGGACAAAACTGTCAAAAATCCTATAGCAGACTCATGAACTTCAGCGGATCTACTGAGAATAAAGTGAAGTTATCCGGTGTCAGAATAACGGGGCGGCTGTCAGGGTATTGTTTCTGAAACGCATCAAGTCCTTTTGCCGATTTTCGACGTCCTGATTTCACCTCTATGGCGTAGAGCACGCCATGATACCGATATACGAAATCAACTTCCGCATTTTTCTCCCGCCAGTAAAAAAGTTCGCCAGGCAGTTGCATGAGTTGTGCCCCCACTGCCAGTTCGAAAATCCTGCCTCGACGTTCCGGGTCGGCTAGTACCTGTGGTCCCGCGGTCATGGTATAGAGAGCAGGACAGGAAATGAGGATCTTAGGACTTGATGAACGGGTCAACCACCCTTTGGCAGAATACTTTTCCAGCGGTTGCAGCAGGAACGCACCGGCATATAGTTCGATATAATACTTGATCAGATCGGTATTACCCTTGTCCTGCAACTGACCAAGCAGCTTGGTGTAGCTGATTTCCTGAGCAGGGTAGCGACAGAGGATTTCGAACGCCTGGCGAAACAGAGCCGGGTTGCCGACTTTGCGGTTAAACAGGATGTCCTTGCCAATAACGGCCTCGACAATCGAATCCTTTAAATAGGCGTACCAGCGATCAAAATCATCTTCGTAGCCAACCGATCCTGGGTATCCGCCAAACATGAGGAATCGCTCCAGATCGTAGGAAAAGGCCTGCTGTAATTCCGTATAAGTCCAGTGATACACCCGCGTCAGTTCAAACCGCCCGGCAAGGCTCTCGGTCAGGCCGCTTTGAAGTTGGATGGAGCTTGATCCCAGAACAACGACACGGAGCTTGAACGGAGCTCTGTCCCACAGTCCTTTTAGCGTTTCCGACCAATTTGTAACCTTCTGTATTTCATCAATGACCAGCAGGGTACCATCACCCAATAACTGTGCCTTCTGCCATTGTTCGAGCAGCCAGGAGCGATCGCTTGTGAGGATGTCGTCGGCATTTGCGTAGATGTTGTCGTGGGGATAACGGGCGAGGAGCTGGCGCATACCGAAGGTTTTACCAACCTGCCGTGGGCCGATCAACACTTGAATCAGGGGTTGGTGTGCGAGCAGTCGTTGTTCCAACTGGCCCACAAAAGGGCGTTCGTATGGTGTCATGGTGGGACAATATCGCTTTTCAATAGATTGGTCTAGTAAAAATGATAGATCTTGCTATCAAACGAGATATATTCTGTACTCTTCTTTGGAAAAACTCCGACTGACGCCGCTTTCTAGGCTTTTTTGCGCGGGATGATAATCTGCCCGTCTATACTTTTGGGAATCGCCGCATGGGTGATAATGTCCGGACTATTTCGTGAAGAACCTGATCGCCTTGGTTACCATATCAAAGAGGTCCGGGTCGGCATTTTTGAGCGGTCCGCCGAAGAGGCTGAAATCTGCATCATCTGGATATACGCCGCCTGAGGCCGTTTGGGCCTGCTGT
>CAIRND010000689.1 GCA_903879825.1 uncultured Geobacteraceae bacterium | reverse complement strand
ATCACGATGCCGCCACTGCGGCAGTTCAATGAAGATATTCCGTTACTCGTTAACCATTTTGTGACTAAATTTAACAAGAAAATTGGCAAAAAAATAGAAACAGTCACAAAAGATACCCTGGATGCCCTGCAGAAATACCACTGGCCCGGCAACGTACGCGAGTTGGAAAGTGTCGTTGAGCGGGCGGTGATTACAAGTCGGGGGACAGCACTGCACGTATTGGATCGTTTCGATGTGATCCGAAAGGAGGATGATCTGATAGAGCGGAACGTCACGGTACTCGCCGAGGTGGAATACGACCACATTATCCAGATACTCAAAAAAACAACGTGGCGAATTGAGGGAGAAGATGGGGCTGCGCTTCTTCTTGGTCTTAATCCCAGCACTCTTCGCTCCCGGATGAGAAAATACGGTATAACCCGGCAATAAAACAGTGTGGCCGTGATATGAAACGGTTCTGCTAAATACGACAGTTGTTTTGACGGATGATCCTCACTCCCTCTCATGCTTTTTTACCTGTTATCTCAAAGAACCAACCCCTTACACCCTCTCTTTTTATCGTAATCCTCTGGCGCGTTAGTTGCAATTCGTGCTGCCTAATGTGACGGAGCGCGCTGCGGCACTCTCCGCCACACATTTATAGCAATTCACCAATTGTGGTGAGCCTGTTGAACCAAAAACGGCATTTGAACCGCAACCAAAAGTAGGTGCCTCTAGGCAAGGCGCAAAGAACGCGAAGAAAAACAGTATCTTGGTGCAAAAAAGTCTTACCCAAAAGGTGATCCTTCGTAGCCTTTTAAGTCTTTGATTTCTTTGCGTACTTGGCGTCTTTGCGGTAATGAACTGCTTTTTCTCGGTTGAACCATCTGCAGTAACCCTTTGGAACGCTTAGGGCGCACGGATTCTGTCTCTTACAAACACTAAGACAGTTGATTACAGGAGTACATTGATAATGGCCCATAAAATTCTGATAGTAGAAGATAATGATAACAATCGCACGCTCTTGAAGGATGTTTTGTCCTTTCACGGCTATGATATCACGGTCGCTGGTGATGGGCATGAGGGAGTGACTCTGGCCAGAAAACTTATGCCTGATCTGATCCTGATGGATATACAGATGCCGGGTATGGACGGCATGACCGCCGGTCGGATTTTGAAGGGGGATCTCGCAACCAGTCATCTGACGATCATCGCCCTGACCTCCTTTGCCATGCAGGGTGACCAGGAAAAATTTCTGAATGCCGGATTCGACGGCTACCTATCCAAGCCAATCAATACACGTCAACTGCCCATCCAGGTAAAGCAATGGCTGGATAAAGAGGTGCAATTATGAGTCAAGGTGTAGCTAATACAATTCACGATGATGATTTTGTCTCGATTGCGGAGGGACGTAATGCCGTCGATGCACGGGAAGTTCTCTCCGAGGTGCGTAGTGAAGCCACTCTGCTTAAGGCGGGGGCACTGCAGAGCGCAATATTTAACAGCGCCAACTTCTCCAGTATTGCCACCGACGCAATAGGCGTCATTCAAATATTCAACGTAGGCGCCGAGCGGATGCTCGGTTTCACGGCTGCTGAAGTAATGAACACAATCACGCCCGCCGACATTTCCGATCCCCAAGAGGTAATCGCCCGTGCCGAAGCACTCAGTATTGAACTTGAAACCCGCATTACTCCTGGCTTTGAAGCTCTCGTTTTCAAGGCATCACGTGGTATCGAAGACATCTACGAGTTGACGTATATCCGTAAAGATGGGAGCCGTTTCCCTGCCGTCGTGTCCGTTACGGCGCTGCGTGATAT
>CAIRND010000688.1 GCA_903879825.1 uncultured Geobacteraceae bacterium | reverse complement strand
CTGCACCTGAAACAGCCAACTGACGTGCTTCGGTTGCTGACTGTGCAATCCGGGCGGTGTTCTGGGACACCATCGCAATGGTCTGGGACATTTCCACCGCTGCGGCAGCTACCTGACCAACGCTGGTTGATTGTTCCTGGGACATGGAGTGAATCGCCTGTGAGGTTTGGGTCAACTCTTGAGAACTGTCGGAAAGCTTGCCGGATGACTCAGAAACCTTGGACAGGATGACTGAAAATGTACCAAGTAGCTTGTTGAAGGCATTAATCGTTACGCCGAATTCATCATCGTTTTTGATAAAAGCCGTATGAGTGAAGTTTCCCGTTTCTGCAATTGTCACGATGGAACCGTTCAACCGCGCAAGTGAACGAACGATACAAACGGTCGTTGTTACCGTCAGGTACAACACCAGTAGAATTACTATCAACGAAACGACGAACAGCAGTTTTTTAAACAGATCAACGCGCTGGATGACAACCGAGACAAATTTTTGCTGTTCCTGAGCCGTCGATTGAACATTGGCTTCGCTCTTCTGCCCCTGTTCCAGAGCAACGGTTTTTACTTTTTTTACCGAGCTGTCCACTTGCGCCATGTTTTCCAGCACTTTGCGTTGGGAAGCGCTAATTGCGCGGAGAGAGTTACCGGCACTGGCAACGGCACTGTTAATGCCGGCGACAGCATCATCGACAAAGCCGGAGCTTTTGATTTCCCTGATCCCCTTACCGGCCTGGGATACGTTGCGGACGACACGCGCCTGGATCGCCTGTACCTCTGCGGTTGCCCTGTCCAATTCGGCAGGGGTTTCACTGAGCATTATCATGCGGGCTTTGGCATCCAGAAGCTTGGCATCAACACCGATAGTATAGACAATGTCGTTTATTGAATTTATCCTTTTATGCATTGCGAGATCAGTATCAATCTCGTTGCGATAATCACTAATGCTTTCCAGAATTTCAGGATTGGTGGTTTTTTCTTTAAGCCCCACGTTCAATGTTTGTGTTGCAGTGGTTGCCCGGCGACTTGCCGCCAGTACCAGGTTGGCGATAATCTCTTTAAGCGTGACGAGAGATTTGTCGACGCGGGACATCGCTCCGTTCACTTGAGACGCTTCTTCTTTAAAAACGGCCATACTTTTGAACTTTTCGTCGGTAGCCTTCAGTACCTGGTCGTGCAACTCCGAAAACATGCCAACATCCGTGGCCGTCTTTTTAAAAGTGCTGATTTCACTGTTGATCCGATCAAGATTGGCCTTGCTGCCGGCAATGGAGAGCGATATCTGCTGGACTTCGTTCGGGTCATGAGCAAGGCCGAGTTGGAGCAAATCGGCGGAAAGCTTTTCCACCGCCTGCTGAAACTGGACAGTTTTAACCTGAAGGGGGGTAGATTGGGAGGTCAGCAGCGTGATCTTTTCCTTAACCATCAGAATCGTCATCAGACTGAAGACGGCAATGCCGATGATACCAAGAATACTGATGGTTGAGCTCAAATAGAGTCTGGTATTGATTTTCATGGGTGGTTATCCTTCTTATTGAAGTGACACAGTAAAAACATCAATGTCCGCGATACAGCTGCATCAGGTAAATCACAATTTCGATGGCAATCAGGATGATAATGATCCATTCAAGGCGGGCGGCGCGGCGGGCGTG
>CAIRND010000687.1 GCA_903879825.1 uncultured Geobacteraceae bacterium | reverse complement strand
CTTGGCCCAATAACCCTGAAGTGAGAGAATAAGATCTTGAAATGTCACGCATGTACCTCCGGATGGAGAGAATAATTGTAAAGAATAAATAAATAGTCGTACCTTTTAGCAGGAATAGCCGCTTCGGTCAAGGTCACGAGATGATGTTTTTAAAAAAAAATCAGTAGCCATGAAGGTAATTAAATAAGGCAGGTATTATATGCCCATTCAAGATTTTGAATAAATTACAGAAGTAATGCGAGCGAATCGGTGATACAGGTCGCTTGGTCAAGTCTGGCGGCAGGATAGCTGTTGGTAACGGCACACACCATTAAGCCGGCAGCTTTGGCAGCGGATATTCCGGCAGGCGTATCTTCTATAGCGATTGTTGTATCTTTAGAGAACACGCTTTGATGGGCGGCTTGTAGTCTCTGGAACGCAAGTTGATAGCATTCAGGATCCGGTTTGCTCGCAGCGACATCATCTGCGGTTACGATGATATCAAAAGAGTTTGTGATGCCGAGCATTGTCAGGATCGGGTCAATGTCTGTCCTGAGTGCCCCGCTGCAGATAGCCAATGGGATTTTATGAGCGTGAAGATATAAAATCAGATCCAGTACACCCGGATAGACAGGGACCCCTGCTGCTATGACGTCCTTGAAAAAGCCCGCCTTTCGCTCAATCAAACGGTGCAATTCCTCCTGAGTGAGAATCATTCCTTTAGAGGAAAAAGCATGCCGGAATGCATCCCTGTCATCAAATCCAATATATATATCAACATATTCCTGCCAGGTAAAATGCAGTTCAAGTGGTTCCAATGTCCGCTGAAAAGCGGCGTAATGAAGTGGTTCCGTATCAACAATAACCCCATCAAAATCAAAAATAACGGCCTCTACCTGTATGTCATTCGGGAAAATAACCATGATGTGCGTTGACCTTACCTTGTTTAATATATTTTGTTCAGTGTCGTGAATTACGGATGTAAAAATAGCATCTCTGGTATGAGTAAAACAGTAAAAAAGTTTCTGAAACAGATGCGCGAAAATATCTTCTTTGAAATAATGGAGTTAGTGATGGCGTACAATAATTTATTTTTTAAAATAGTGCTTAAATATGGTTGACGATTTACTTTTATGCTCTATTATTTGATCTAGGTTTGCCGTATACGGTGTGATCGTAGGATATCTTACAATTGGAGGAGGCAATGATGGCGCTACGAGTTGCAATTAATGGCTTTGGCAGGATTGGAAGAATGGTGTTGAGAGCGGCAAGTACAGATAATAGTATCGAATTTGTAGCTATTAATGATCTTACCGATGCAGCGACACTGGCTCATCTTTTTAAGTATGATTCTGTACATGGCACTTTTCCTGGCACGGTTGAGGCAAAAGATAACCAGCTTATTATCAACGGCAAGGCCATAAAAATTTATGCAGTGCGGAATCCGGCCGAACTCCCGTGGAAAGAGGATGCCATTGATGTCGTGCTTGAATCTACCGGTATTTTTACCTCCAAGGAAAAGGCTGGAATGCATGTTCAGGCGGGGGCAAAGCGGGTTGTTATTTCAGCTCCGGCCACCGATGAAGATATTACCATTGTAATAGGCGTTAACGACCATCTCTATGATCCACTCAAACATGTTATAATATCAAATGCTTCGTGTACTACCAACTGTCTTGCTCCGGTTGCAAAAGTTCTGCATGACACTTTTGGCATCGAGAAGGGTCTGGTCACCACGGTTCATTCCTACACCAATGATCAGAACATCCTTGACCTTCCTCACAAAGACCTGCGTCGCGCACGAGCAGCCGCCATGTCAATGATTCCGACAACCACCGGAGCTGCCAAAGCGGTGTCTCTTGTATTGCCTGAACTGAAAGGCAAGCTTGACGGGATGGCCATCCGTGTGCCAACTCCGAATGTTTCCGTTGTTGACCTGGTTGTCACTTTAACGAAAAAAGCTGATGCTGCGAGTGTGAACGCAGCTCTTAAAGCCGCATCCGAAGGGCCGTTAAAAGGTATCTTAGGCTTTGAGGAAGCCCCTCTTGTGTCTATCGATTTTAATGGCAACCCTCTGTCGTCAATTGTCGATGCATCCTGTACAAAAGTAATCGGCGACACTATGGTGAAGGTGCTTTCCTGGTACGATAATGAGTGTGGCTTTTCAAACCGGGTCGTTGACCTCTTCCGCTTGATCGCTTCCAAAAAATAATAATTTCATATGTATCTGAAAAAGGAGGCGGGATATTCCCCCCTCCTTTTTTGTAGGCAACTTAACCGTGAAATCACACAGGAGGTGAACCGTGTCGATTCGTTATATTGATGAAATTATGGATCTGAAGGGGAAAAAAGTTTTCATTCGCGTTGATTTCAATATTCCTCAGGATGACAATGGAGCTATTACCGAGGACACTCGTATCGCTGGGGCGGTTCCCACGATAAAATACGCTTTAGAGCAGGGTGCCAAAGTGGTTCTGGCCTCTCACCTTGGTCGTCCCAAGGGTGAGAAAAAAGCCAAATACAGTATGACACCGGCTACAGTGCGCCTTTCTGAGCTGCTCGGTATAACGGTAATTCAGGCGCCTGACTGTTTTGGACCGGATGTGGACGTGCTGATAAATGCCTTGCAACCTGGTGAGGCGGTTATGCTTGAAAATGTCCGTTTTTATCCCGGTGAGGAAAAAAACGATGCCGATTTTGCCGCGAAGTTAGCCAATGG
>CAIRND010000686.1 GCA_903879825.1 uncultured Geobacteraceae bacterium | reverse complement strand
TTGATCATCTCACTGATCTCTTTGGTGGCACGGGTCGTGCGTTCAGCCAGGGCACGGACTTCATCGGCAACAACCGCAAAACCGCGACCCTGTTCACCGGCACGTGCAGCTTCGATGGCGGCATTCAGCGCCAGCAGGTTGGTCTGATCGGCAATATCTTCAATCGTACCGATAATTGCGCCGATCTGGTCGCTTCTGACCCCCAGACTTTCAACTGTTTTCGCTGATTCCTGCACTTTTAATGCTATCTGTTCCATGACGGCAACTGTTCGCTCCACAATGGCGGCGCCGTTGCCGGCTGTTTGCGAGGCACGCTGCGCCCCTTCGGATGCCATCTGGCAATTCTGTGCGATATCGCCCGATGTGGCTGACATCTCTTCGCCTGCAGTCGCCACGGTAACGGCCTGGGCCGCAACCTCTTCGGCTCCGGTTGCGATATGCTCGGCGGTGACGTTAAGCTGATTAGATGCGGCAGCCACCTGACTGGAGGTATCTGCAACCTTACTGATAATAGTGCGGATATTTTCAATCATGGTGCGAAATGCGTCGCACAATTCACCCACCTCGTCCCCCGAGTGATAGTCAATTTTCACCCGCAAGTCACCGTCAGCTATCTGGTGGGCCTGGCCTGCCAGGGTGTTTATCGGCACACTGATGGAGCGCGAAATAATAAGACCCAGTATAAAGGCCAGAATGGCACCCAAAACGGCCGCTGCAATCATGATTCGTCCGGTACTAGTGGCGGTTGCCGCGTTTACACCTGAGATGGCCTGGCCGGATTTGACCAGATATTCTGTTAGTTTATCAATTGCCTCTATCTCGGCACGCTCCGTCTTAATGGCGTCCCCTTTCATGTATTCCTTTGCTTCCGCATCTTTATTTTCTCTTGCCAGCACAATGATGTGCTCCAGATGGGGGGTGTAGGCCTTACGGCTCTCCATGAAAACACCAAACAGTTTTTTTGATTCAGCATCAGGAAGATGTTTCTCAAGATTGAGGGCTGTTTTGTCAATCTCAGCACGAAAGGTTTTTATTCTCCCTTCAAACCGATCTATCTCCTTGAAATCGTCTTCAATGACAATGCTGCGCGTGTTAACCCGTATCCGCTGAAAACCAGCCGAAATGGAAGATATATCCTTTAAGGGAACCAACCCTTTTTCGAAGAGAAAGGAACCGGCATCATCAATCTTGTGAATTTGGTAATACCCGAAAACACCGATTAAAATGGCTATTAACGCTACTACAAAAAAACTGCCGATGAGTTTCTGAGCAAGTTTGATATTCGAAAGCATCTGTTGGTTCTCCTTTTGAGGTATATCCGTGTTGTAGGGGCAATTCATGAATTGCCCCTACAAGGTGGTGGGGCGTTACGATAAAAAACAATTCTTCTGTCAGAAGCGGCGACTCAACCCCAGATGGAAACTCACATCCGGCGCGGTAGCGACTGCCACATCCTCGGCAACGCCGATATCCAGCAAATACTCTCCCGGCAATGTGAGCGTACCACCGAAAATAAGCACCAACGAACTCTGTGATAGTTCTGCCAGAGAACTGTCGCGGTAGAGCGGAGTGGCGCCATTTAGCTGGGCCTTGAATGATATCCAGGATGATGGACCCCAGCCAAAACCGAGCGAACCGACTCCCGCCAGCGGATTATGCTGATCACGCAGCACATCCCCCTTGGACATGACAAGACCGCCAACTGACCCGTATGCGCCCAGAGTCCCCCATTCGCTGAAACTGTTTAAGCTGCCGCAGAGTTGGAGCAGAACATCGGTGCTGCCGCTTCCAAGCAGAGAGGAGCTTTCTCCCGTCGGGAGTTTGACCGCCGCTTTAAGCGCCAGCATGTCATGGTAACCCGCCTCGCGAACATCATACAGACGGTAACCTCCGGTCAAAGAGATGTCGCCAATGCCAGAAGCGCCATGATCCATCCGTAATGTCTCTACTCCATTGTTGCGATAACTGTAATTGATTTTATTTTTTTGAGCAGCCATGCGACCGCCCTGCGGTAGTCCAAAGGTGTTATGCCAATCGATAACAAAGCTGTCGAGAAAACCACCCCCTTGTACAACAAAGGGGATTTCGACGCCAACCTCCACATGTGGAGCAACCCCGTACCGGGCAACAAATGCTGTCCGGTAGGTTTCACCATCAAGGGTAATTTGTTCGCGGCTGGTGCTATGAACAGTATAATTGCTGGAGAGATCCTGATTCAGGCGTATTAAAAACATCCCCGCAGGGACGATGTCTGCGGAGGTATCATGCGGGAGTCCGTAGATCTGAACCAGCGGGCTCTGATTACCGGTGGTGAATGGTGTAATTTCAGTATCAGCGGCATGTGCGCCTGGTGAGAGCAGAAAAATACACAGTAGTATCAGCAGGCGATTAAGCATCGGCAGAATCTTCATCACGCACCTGAATCGTTTCACTTCGATAGCTGTCGATCAGATCGGTTAAAGAGGTCAGAGCATCGGTAATAATACTGCTTTCAAGCGCATGGGCCGCCATTTGTGCATTCACCCCGCAAACGGCTTCAACCGCCTGTTTTGCGAGGGCGATATGCTGGGCAGCTTCATTTTTCAGATCATGTGCCCGCTCATTATCTTCCATAATGCTCGTAAGATACTGGCGATTACCGTGTGCCTGCTCCTGTATGGCCACATTAATCTGGTGGACGAGTTCGCGCATGTGTCCAAGGTTTGTAACGACCAGGGCACTCCCCTGCTGCTGATATTCCGTGGCACGCGTTACCAGCTGTACTCGTTCAAGATTTTTTTCCGCTTCTTCGGTAATACGCTGGATATTGACCGCCTGCTCTGTTGTTTCGACAGCATTTTTTGACACCATTTTGAAGGCGTCTTCGGCGCTTTTATCGATTGCCACGAGTGCCTCGTTGGCAACAAGGGAAATTTTAACCCCCTCTTTAACCCTGTCCTTTCCCTGAGTAACCGTGCGTTGAACAGTCGCCGTCTCTTTCTGGATATTGCGAACCAGTTCCTCTATTTCTCTGGTTGATGCAGAGGTCCGGCGGGCGAGCGAGCGAACCTCCTCAGCAACAACGGCAAACGCGTGTCCACGCGAACCGGCCTGCGCAGCAATTATTGACGCATTAAGAGACAGCATGTTGGTCTGCTCCACCACCTCCTGGATAACACTCAGAAACTCTCCTACCCGGGCCGAGTGACGAGACAAACGATTGATTGACTCAAAGGATTCATCGTTACTTTTGGCAATTTCCTGTATGGCCTTCATAGTGGCGACCATACTGCGCAGTCCATGCTGCGCCTGTGTTCGGACACTTTCGGAGGCCAGCGCGCTCCGTTCAGAATTATCGCGCACCGTGCTTTGCGACGTACTGATCGTGTTGATTGAAAAAACCGTCTGCTCAGCAGACGCTGACAATGCCCGGATGTTTTCGGCGGTCTCACGTGCGGCACCGGCTATCTCTTCTATGGAACGGGAGGTCTCTATCACAAAGGTGGAATACTGATTGATATTTTCTGCAATGGCGTCCGTAGTCGCGCTCATCTGGGTCGAAATTGACGCCCGTTCTTCAGTGCGGTCCGAGAGGGTATCGATTTCTGTTATAACGTGCAAAAACAGGTTATTGAGACGCTCCATTGCGGTGACAGCATCTTTTACCTGAGCGGCCTCTTTTGCATCACCGGCAATCCAGGTATTGACAGCCGACCTGAGCGTACCTTGTGCGGCCCGTATCTGCTCCAACAGTTCCCCGCGACTCTTCTGCCGGGATTCAAGCGCAGAGTCAACCAGATCGTGGCTCAGAAAAAGAGCCGTGAGAGCATCCGGGTGCGCACGAACAGCTGACAGTTCCAGATCCTCAGATAGTCGCGCCAGAACGGTGCAGTGCTCTGCGCGGATGTCCACCACGAGTCGATGAGAGACCCCGATACAGAGTAGTGAGCAACAAAGCGCCGTAATGATGGTTGCCAATAAAACCGGGACAGAACTGCCCAACATGAGAGCGATACCGCCAATGACTCCTGATGCGATCAACGACAGTACAATCATTCTGGTTCTCACCGCTGCAAAGCTGCAATATGGTCTGTGTGACATGAGTCCCTCGTACCTTATTGATTTCACGCATACTTGTATCATGCGTAACATACCGAATCAAGGGCATAACCAACTGATTTAGCTATTTTTCTTTATCCACATTTCCGCGTCTCCGTAGTGCACAGCTTTTTGCTGGTTTGAGTCCACCAGAACGCATTAGCCGTCACAGCGCTTGATTTTTCTTTTCGTCAATGAGATAGTGTCACGCACATTACACACTTGCTGCAGAGGGGGCACAATGTTTGGTTTTGGTATGCCGGAAATGATAATAATACTGGTCATAGTTCTGGTCGTTTTTGGTGCGGGGAAACTCCCGGAAATCGGCGGGGCGCTGGGCAAAAGTATCCGTAACTTTAAGAAGGCGTCTGATGGTAAGGATGAGATTGAAATCAAGCCCAAGAGCGAGGACAGTGACAAGAAATCGTGATACGGTAATTATGGAGCTTCATGACAGAAAAGGGGGAAAGGCTTAACGCCTCTCCCCCTTTTCTATATCCCGGTTCCTCCCTTCACATGGCAGGTATCAAGAATTCAGGTATTCGCCAATTTTTTCCGACAGAGTGCGGTAAATACGGCGGCACTCATTTTCATCTTTCTCCAGCAGCGTCACCCGGAAACCCTGCAGTGGCGTAGAAAACGAAGAGAGTGGCACGATGCAGATGCCGGTTGCGGCGAGAATCTGGTAAACAAAGCGTTTATCGGGTGATACTCCCGGCTGGTTTATCAGGCCGTCAACCAGATCCTTCACCTCCGGGTTTGTAATCGGGAGCGACTGCCGGTCATTGAGCAAGCCATCTTTAAATGCCACGGCCATGTAAAAAGCACCATTGGTACGGTTCACCTGCAATGCAGAAACCTGGCTGAGGCACTCATAGGTAATATTGCTCATCAGTTCGTAACTGGCAATGCGCTGCGCCAGATAGACAGAGTATTCGGGGTGACGGACGATTTCCGGTATAACCATCTGCGGCAGAGTAGTGGAGCAGACCTCGTTCATCTTGCCGGTAAGAATCAGATTGATATACTTCCGGAAGCGCTCGTCTTTCTGGCCGTTATAGACCTCGATCCAGCCGCAGCGTGATCCGGGCCACGGGAATTCTTTGGAAATACCTTTCAAAGAGATGGCGGGAACATCACCGATCACATCACTGATCGGAACCGTGCTTTCGCCGTTATAGACAACGTTTATGTAGACCTCATCGGCGATGATAAACAGATCGTTTTCACGTGCGACTGCAACAATTTCCTCCAGTAACTCTTTGGTGTAGACCATGCCGGTTGGATTGTCGGGGTTGATCAGCATGATCGCACAGATGTTCGGATTATAGCGAACATGATTGCGCAGATCCTCCATATCCGGATACCAGTTATTGTCCGGCTTGAGGCGGAACAGCGAGGGAGCCGAGTGGGCATGGCCAATTTCACCGAGTGTATGGGTGGTGTACGACGGCGAAGGCATAAGCACACGAGCCTCCGCACGGAGGCAACCGTAAATTTTGGCTATAGCATCACCAAGTCCGTTAAAGAAAATAATATCATCCGGGGTGATTTGAGCGCCACCACGGCTATTAGTGGTTTCACAAATGAATTCACGTGTTTCAAGGACACCACGGGTATGGCAATAGCCCCAGGTCCGGTTGTCCATGGCAGCCTTGGCGACAATCTCCTTCATCCAGAGCGGAATGATCTCACCTTTGACAATCGGATCGCCGATGTTTTCCCAGTTTATCTTAACGCCGTGTTTCTGGAGCTTCTCCGCCACATTGACGATATTTCTGATTTCATACGTCAGTTCGCCGGTTCCAGGCGGTACCAATTCAATTCTCATGCAATCACCTCACAAAGACATATGTTACTAATTTTTCCCGGTTCCAATAGTCAGGCGACCGTCATTATCACGCCAGCGAAGCCAGCCAAGCTGTGACTGTTCCGTTAAAACCATGGCCCAGTTTTCTTCCAGCTTCAACACCTTGAATACCAGCTTTGGTGTCAGCGTACCACGCGGTGTGCCGCCCGGTTGCTGCTGTAATTGGTAATACTGCGGTTGCAGACCGGGAAGCATCCGGCCGGTCTGCAGTTTCAAAAATTGCTCCCACGTGTGGAAATGCCCTATGTACCGGGGTTCAACCCAGGCTTCCCGTCCGGCATCATCATAAAAAATCCGAAGCCATTCCCCTTTACGAGCAGAAACAACCAGTGGCGAAGCAGCCGCCAGGCCACCAAAAATCCACTCATTTCCGGACACCCGGGAGTTATTGAGAATTCCAACCCGGAGAAGGCCCGGTTTTTCATACAGCAGCGATTGTAAATTCTGATCGTGAATAGTCCCTGACTGCGAAAAAACAAGCACTCCAATCCCGGTATATGGCCGCATTCGAGGGGGAGAGGCGGCACACACTGCTGAAGCGGTAACAGTCACGACATAAATAATCAAAAAAAAGGTATAGCTGAGGCGGATCAGATTAGTCAAACAAACTCCGTAACCGATGAAGAAAGTCCTGGGCCTCCGGGTCGCTCTCTTCAGGGGCCCACGCAACCGTTTCGTCTTCTGTCAACTGACGGTATGGCCCCGCTTTGGTCTCGTAAAATACCGTCCCTGATTCGAGGCTTATGGCGGTATGGTACACACCGTACGGAATATCAACGGCAAGATTACCGCCGGCATGCGACAGGAGCACCGTTCCGGCAACGGCACCGACTTCGGTAAAAGTCACGATTCCCAATCTACCGCTCATCAGAATGAATGCTTCATCTTTTTCCACGTCAAGATGGCGATGCGGCCTGACATAAGAGCCCGGTTCTATGGCGTTAAGCAGA
>CAIRND010000685.1 GCA_903879825.1 uncultured Geobacteraceae bacterium | reverse complement strand
GTCCTGCAGCGCCGCCTGGTGCTGGTTACGCTGTGCTGTTATCTGGTTTTTACGTCGATCGTGATTTGGAAGATAATTACCTCGGCGCTGAGGTTGGCCTAAGTCGCGTCCCGTGCCACATTACTCCCCATATTTTTTCTACCCAGTCGTAAAAATTATGCTAATATCCCGATTTCTTTTTACGCTACATCCAGGAGGTAGTCATGCCGCAATATTTAGAAGGTAAACTTGATGCCACAGGGCAGAAGTTCGGTATCGTTGTCAGCCGTTTCAATAGTTTCATCTGCGAACGTTTGCTGGAAGGTGCCGTCGATGCACTGATCCGTCAGGGTGTTGACGACGCAGACATCCATGTTGCACGTGTGCCGGGTGCCTTTGAGATCCCGCTATTTGCCAAAAAAATGGCGGAAAGTGGTAAATATGATGCGTTGATCTGTCTCGGAGCCGTGATTCGTGGTTCAACACCTCATTTTGATTATGTCGCGTCTGAAGTCTCCAAAGGTGTGGCTGGTGTCTCTCTGGACAGCGGTGTTCCAATCGCCTTTGGTGTATTGACAACCGATACGATCGAGCAGGCGGTGGAGCGGGCCGGAACCAAGGCCGGTAACAAAGGTTTTGAAGCAGCGGTTACGGCCATTGAATCAGTTAATCTGATGAAGGTGCTCAAGTAATGGGACTACGGCGAGAAGCACGTGAACTGGCATTGCAGATGTTGTACGCTCTGGACTCAAATAGTTCTGTCGGGTTGCGTGAAACATTGCAGACCTTCCGCGAGGAACAGAATGACGTACAGGGTCGGGTGCGTGAGTTCGCCGAAGATTTAGTGCGGGGGGTACAGGCAGAGCGCGAGATTATCGATGAAGCCATTCGTGCCCGCTCTAAAAACTGGTCGTTGTCCCGAATGCCGCGCGTCGACTTAAATGTCATGCGTCTGGCTTCGTACGAGCTGATGTACCGAGCTGATATCCCTAAAAAGGTCAGTATCAACGAAGCGATTGAGATCGTTCGACGTTACGGTGATAAAGAATCTCCGGCGTTTGTGAACGGTATTCTTGATGAAATCGAAGCGTGTCTGAAAACTGAACCATCAAGCGAGGAATAATGAAAGATATTCAGGTTGGTTTGATAGGATTTGGCAATATCGGGGCGGGAGTGGTCAAACTTCTGCGCGACAATGCCGGCGTTATCCGCAGTAAAGTCGGTACCGGCATCGTATTGAAGCGTATTGCCGACCTCGATATCACCAGTGATCGGGGAGTGACCGTTGAGCCGGGTGTGTTAACGACCAGCGTGGATGATATTTTTAATGATCCCGATATTTCGGTGGTCATTGAATTGATTGGTGGCTATGAGCCAGCCAAAACGTTTGTGCTGAAGGCCATCGAAAAGGGCAAGCATATTGTTACCGCCAACAAGGCGCTTCTGGCGCTGCATGGTGCTGACATTTATGCCGCTGCCGCCCGGAAGGGTGTCGAAGTACAGTTCGAAGCTGCTGTCGGTGGTGGTATTCCGGTGCTGACGGCAATAAAGAGCAACCTGGCTGCCAATAATTTCAGCAGTGTCTTTGGCATTATGAATGGTACCTGCAATTATATTCTGACCCGCATGACCCAGGAAGGCGCTGCTTTTGCCGATGTCTTAACGGTCGCGCAGCAGCTTGGTTACGCCGAACCCGATCCGACCTTTGACGTTGAGGGGGTTGATACCGCCCACAAACTGGCCGTGCTGGTTTCTCTCTGTTTCGGTACCCGGATTGATTTTAAGGATATTCATACCGAGGGAATAGCAAATATCAGTGGCTTAGATGTTAAATACGCCGCCGAATTTGGTTATCGAATCAAGCTGCTGGCTATCGGAAAACATGTTGATGGTGAAATTGAAGCGCGTGTTCATCCAACCATGATTCCGCTTGACAGTCCGCTGGCAGATATCAACGGTGTCTTCAATGCTATCCGTTTGACCGGTGATTTTGTCGGTCCGGTCATGTTCTCCGGCCGTGGCGCAGGGCAGAACCCGACCGCCAGTGCCATTGTTGGTGATCTGATCGGTCTGTCACGCAGTATGAAAGCCGGCGCCGGACGCCGGATGGCCCCTCTCGGATTTTTGGACGAGGCGATCGTCACTATTCCGGTCAAGCCTATGGCCGATATCTTCAGCAAATATATGCTCCGTTTCAGCGCCCTCGACATCCCGGGCGTATTGGGGGGCATCGCCGGAGCACTGGGTAAACACGGCATCAGTATTGAGTCGATGGTGCAGACCGCTCACGAAGTTGATGATGCCGCACCGGTGCCGATCGTCATCATGACCCACGTGGCTCGTGAAGGCTCGATTCAGGAAGCGCTGGCCGAGATTGATCAGCTTGATATTATTTGTGAAAAAACCAGTTTTATCCGTATTGAAGATAATCTGGAGTAAGGCAAATCCCCCCTACCTCCCTTTCATAAAGGGGGGACTTTTAAACTCTCCCCCCCTTGCAAAGTAAGGGGCCTAAAGCTTCCCCCTTCAAGAAAGGGGGACTGAGGGGGATTTGCTGTAACTGCCTCAATCTGGAGTAACCGCTGTCATTTCAAACCGGAGGAATCATGAACACTAAAATCCTGCTGCCTGAAGACCAGATCCCGCGTCAGTGGTACAATATCATTCCCGACATGCCCGGTCCGTTATCGCCCGTTATCAGCCCCCGAACCATGCAGCCGGTAACGCCTGAAGAGATGCTGGCGATTTTCCCCATGGCTCTGATTGAGCAGGAAATGTCAACGCAGCGCTGGATCGATATCCCTGATGAAGTCCGCGAAATTTATAAACTGTGGCGCCCGTCACCACTGTACCGTGCCCGCCGTCTGGAAAAGGCGCTCGGCACACCGGCCAAGATTTATTACAAATATGAAGGGGTTTCTCCGGCAGGATCGCACAAGCCCAACTCCGCCATTCCGCAGGCCTATTACAACAAACAGGCCGGTATCCGTCGTCTCGCTACCGAAACCGGCGCCGGTCAGTGGGGCAGTTCTCTTGCTCTTGCCTGTTCGATGTTCGGTCTGGAATGCACAATCTATATGGTGAAAATTTCCTGTACCCAGAAACCGTATCGTAAAAGCATGATGCAGTTATGGGGGGCACAGGTTATTCCGTCACCTTCCGAATTTACCAACTCCGGTCGCTCGATTCTGGCCCACGACCCGGATTGCCTTGGCAGTCTTGGTATCGCCATATCAGAAGCGGTCGAGGATGCTGCAACCCATGATGACACTAACTATGCCCTGGGGAGCGTACTCAATCACGTCTGCCTGCATCAGACTATTATCGGTCAGGAAGCACAAGCACAGTTCAAAATAGCCGGGGATTATCCCGATGTCGTCATTGCCTGCTGCGGCGGCGGCTCTAATTTTGCGGGACTGGCATTCCCGTTCATTGCTGATCGTGCCAGCGGTAAAAATGTGCGCTGCGTGGCGGTCGAGCCAGCATCATGCCCGACTCTGACGAAAGGGGTGTACGCTTTTGATTACGGCGATACCGCTAAAATGGCGCCGATTTCCATGATGTACACCCTGGGTCACGACTTTATGCCACCAGGTATTCACGCCGGTGGCCTGCGTTATCATGGTGAGTCACCGCTGGTTTCGCAGCTGTACCATGCCGGTCAGATTGAGGCAAAATCATATCGACAGAACTCCTGTTTTGAGGGAGCACTTCTGTTTGCCCGCAGTGAAGGGATTGTCCCGGCACCCGAATCATCCCATGCCGTTAGAGCG
>CAIRND010000684.1 GCA_903879825.1 uncultured Geobacteraceae bacterium | reverse complement strand
TCGAGCTGCCTGAGGACGATAACTCCACGTCGCGCCGCTTCAAAGTTGAGGAAATTGAGAATGAAATCAACGGTAAGATTAAGATCGATCTCACCGACACTTTCGTCGTGACTACTGAAGTTAAGCAGGCCTCTGGTCAGATGAGACAGCCGCTGCGCTTCCGAGCTGATGCGGGAGATCATTTCCATCACCACTTCCGGAACACCTTCTTCGCGCATGATCATCTGGGATGCTGAGACAATAACGGAAAGAGGAGCATTCAGTTCGTGCACGACACCGGCAGAGATTTTGCCCAACTCGGCCATTTTTTCGTTATAGGCCAACCGTCGCAGCAGATCTGTGGTGATGATAGCATCGTCGCTCTGTCTGGCAACCGAATCGTGCATGTGCTGCTCCCGATGAGAAAGAAGCCGCCCACGATCGGGCGATCTCCATTGGTAATATTTCCAAAATGCAAGAATCTTACCGAATATTTTTCTTGATTTTGCTTCGTTAACCCTCCCTTTATAAAGAGCTGAATAGCTGTTTTTACAGGGAATACACTGCAAACGCATAAATTAGTTATTATACGGGAATGTATCCGTAAAAAAAAATATGCCATTTATTTATGCACTCTGCCTGATTCCCCTGCACGTACGCTTGACATCCTGATCGTTTCGCATCAGTCGTTGGTTAATTAAAATTTTTACGACTGTAATTTAGAACGATCAGGTTCAATGAGGGGAAGTGAGTGCAATAAAAAAACTTCTCGGAAATTTAGGCGGGTGATGGAGGTGTAATGATATAAATCAGGTGGTTACGGTGGAATTTCGGCCGGCCGAAATTTAAGCCGATCAGCGAGTCGTTTTACGGTTTAAATAGCTCAATACGAGTGTTTATTGGGCATGGCGGGTGTTATCTCCGCTGATAAAAAACAACCCCGGCCCGCTCGATATGTTCCCGCAAACTCACATTGTCAATTTGTCTGAAAATCGAAAGATCAATCATCCACGGTAAAAGCAGATCGTCAAGTTCATCGAGGATTTTCAACAATAGAGTGTGGTTGAGATCCTCACCATACATAGTCAGATCAATATCCGAGCCGTTTTTATAAGTTCCCTTGGCGCGGGAACCATAGAGCACAGATCGCTCTACCTCCGGGTGTGAAGCGAATACGTTGCGGATTTTTTCTACTGCAGTCGAAGCTAATCCAAAGGGGAGATTGCTCGTCATGGTTGCGAACTCAGGGCTTCAAGCCGCAGGTGCAGGCGGATAAATTCAGCGTAGTACTGTGTCACAATTTTAGTGGAGATATCATCAGCAACGTCTTCGTTATAGGTGTGGCTGGTGAGAACCCTGCTTTTAATCATCTCCATCCAGAGTTCTCCATTTTCAATCAACCCCCGCTTGAAAGCCAGACGGAAGGCATCGCGGCTACCAATGATACCAACCTCGCCTTGTGCTTCAAAAAGGTCCTTGATGCAGTTCCACGCTAGTTCGTACGTATACTCGAAACATTGAATCAAGCCCTGCTGTTCAAACTCGTTCAGCTCCCCTTTTTCAATAAATCTGGTTAGTTGGGCAAGTGCCTTTGAATAGTTGTCAAGCCGTTGTTTCCAGCGGATGTCGTCTGTCATTGTGGCTCATTCTCCTTTTCGGTTATTTGTTCATGTCTCATTATTACCCTTAGGAAGAATCCTATAGTATCAGGTGTGCTACGTCAAAGGTAATGGCTGCGTTTTATTGTTATTGAAAGCATAAGTACGGCAGAAATGTAATGGATGAGTATGCTTGCAACCACAAAAAAAGCCACTAACCTCTCATGGAGAGGTTAACGTCAAAAGCACCCCTCATCCGCCCTGTCGGGCACCTTCTCCCTAATGGAGAAGGGATAAACTTTTACCTTCTCCATTAGGCCCGCTTTTGGGTCCTCGGGGATAAGGCAGGATTTTAATCTTATGTCCAATTCTCTAACTGACATCACTGACAAAAAGGCACAAAAGTCACAAAAAAACAGCATGTTAAGTTGATTTTACACTTAACCTGTTTGGTGATCTCAATGCATGTCATAACTCACTAGTATTCTTTGTGCTTTTTGTCTTTTTTTGCGATTATATATCCTTGACCTGACCAACTACATGACTTACTATTAAACCACTATGATTACTATAAATGTCCAGGAAGCAAAAACCCATTTTTCCCACTATCTCGATGAGGTAGCAAAGGGAGAGAGCTTTATCCTTTGCAAAAGGAATAAGCCAGTTGCAGAGATTCGTCCTATTATGAGTAAGGTGGCTACAAAACGCCCGATTGGCCTCGCCAAGGGGACATTCACGCTGCCTGCCTCCTTTTTTGAAGAACTGCCGGAAGAAACAATCGCTCTGTTTTCCGGCATGGCACCATGAATATACTGCTGGATACCTGCTCATTTCTGTGGATTGTTTCCGACAGTCCCGAGCTATCCTTAACCGCCCGCCGCCTGTTTGAAGACCCTGCAAACGATGTCTATCTTAGCGTTGCATCAGCATGGGAGATTATCGTCAAGCACAATCTTGGAAAACTGCCGCTTCCAGAACTGCCGCACGATTTCATAAAAAACAACCGCATCCGTCATCGGATAGAAACCTTGCCGCTTGATGAAGCAGCAGTACTTCAACTTTCACGTCTGCCGGAATACCACAAAGACCCGTTTGACCGTATGATTATCTGCCAAGCCATTGCTGGCGGTATGGCCATACTCACCCCGGATACCCACATCAGCAGTTATCCTGTGCGGGTTGAATGGTAGTCACTTCCCGTGATTGAACTCACAAGTATTTCTTGTCAGTTGCTTCCAATCTCCGTGTCACCACGAAAGAGTATTTTCTTCAACTCCCTGCAAGGCAAATCCCCCTAAGGAGTCGTTAAAAATTACTGCTACATAATCCGTTCGCCCTGAGCTTGTCGAAGGGTTGCTGCACATGGTTCGACAAGCTCACCACGAACGGAAACTTGCTCTACTTATTGTTTTACAGCTCCTAAATCCCTTTATGCCCCAGAGGGTGCCTTTCTGAAGGGGGACTTTGAAACTCATTCATTTGCAAGAGTGGACTTCAAAGCTTCATCATTTGCAAGAGAGGAGTTTACTCCTCCCCTTGGGAGCTGCCTTGCGCATATCCGCAAAACACGACGTTTAAAGTCCACTAAAAAACCCGCTAATCTCTTCTAAAAGATTAGCGGGCAGTCGCTACGAAGTAACCATGTAACTACTTGTTTTATTGAAATATTTCTTGTTAACTCGTAACCATTCCACAGGTGTAACAAAGTGCCGTTGACTACATATTGTACCCGGATTCTGAATGCTGAGTCTGATCGAGACCCATGATTTCATCTTCTTTATCAACACGCAGGCCGATGGTTTTCTCAAGCACAAAGGCGATGATAAAGGTGACGATAAAGGCGTAGGAACCGGCGGCAACAACTGCTATTAACTGGATCATCAGCTGTTTGAAGTTTCCTGCCAGCAGGCCGGTGGCGCCGACTGTGGCAAATACGCCGGTCATGATTGCTCCAAATGTTCCGCCGATACCATGGACGCCAAAGGCATCCAGTGAATCGTCATATTTGAACTTTGCTTTGAGAAGGATGCCGCCGTAGCAGACAAGTCCGGCCATGATTCCCATAAGGAGTGCTGCACCCGGCTGTACAAAGCCGGCGGCGGGGGTGATAACAACCAGTCCGGCGACAACGCCGGAGCCGAAACCAAGTGCGCTCGGCTTGCCGGAGTGGATCCATTCTGCGATCATCCAGGAAAGTCCTGCAGCTGCTGGGGCTATTGTTGTGGTAGCAAATGCCAGGCCAGCCAAGCCGCCAGCGGCGTCAGAGGTATTGACTCCGACGATTGCCGAGCCGGCATTGAAGCCGAACCAGCCGAACCAGAGCAGGCCAACGCCCAGCAGAGTCAGGGGCAGATTGTGGGGTGCCATGCGCTCATTGGGGAAGCCGTGACGTTTGCCAAGGAAAATCAGGAAGGCGAGGGCCGAAATACCGGAAGAGAGATGAACAACAGTACCACCAGCGAAATCCAGTGCACCTTTTTTGAACAACCAGCCGTCAGTCATCCAGACCCAGTGTGCCAGAGGGTCATAGACAAGTGTCGTCCAGAGGAGAATGAATATGCAGTAGGCAGAGAATTTGACACGTTCTGCCATGGCGCCCGAGATAAGTGCCACGGTGATGATGGCAAACATCGCCTGGTACATAGCGAAGACAAGCTCAGGAATTGCGCCCGGCTCTTTGGTGTAGTTCTGGAACAGGGCAAATTCGACGGTGCCGCTGGCAGCATCTTTCATGATAATCAGGCCGTTCAGCATAAATTTACTGAAGTCGCCAATCAGGCCCATATGTCCGAAGTCAGGTCCGAAAGAGAGCGAGTAGCCGATGACCGCCCACTGTACACCAACGATACCCATGGCGACGAATGAGTGCATGAAGGTGGAAAGTACGTTTTTCTGGCGAACCATACCACCGTAGAACAGCGCCAGACCGGGGATCATCAGCAGTACCAGTGCCGCTGAGATCAGCATCCATGCGGTGTCTCCCGTATTAAGGACCGGTTT
>CAIRND010000683.1 GCA_903879825.1 uncultured Geobacteraceae bacterium | reverse complement strand
CAATATTACTGCCGACCAGACTACTGGTATATCCGCAGAGATTTTCTGCAGTCGCATTAAATTGAGCGAGACGACCCTCCTTATCAATCAGGATAATTGAATCGGAGACCGTGCGAAAAATGGCATCAAGATTGGCTTGATAGCGGTCTTGATCATCACGCATTTTCTTGGCTGTCAGGGCAAGGCGACTGATCGACATCAATGTTTTGGGCTGCACCGGCTTGGTGATGTAATCGAAGGCACCAAGGCGAACAGCTTCGGCAGCCGTTGCAACCTCGGGGCGCGCCGTAAACATGACGACCTGTGTTGCGGGGGAAATAGCTTTGATGTCATGCAGCACGTTAATGCCGCTCTCTCCGGCAAGCATAATATCCACAAAGGCAAGATCATAGTGCGCAGACTGAAGACAGTCAATCGCATCGACATGGCCAGCGGCAACATCAACCAGGTAGCCCTCTTTTCTGAGCAGGCACCCCAGAGTAAAACGGATACCTTCTTCGTCATCAACGAGCAATATTCGGCAGTGCGTTGTCGGTATCATTGTAAACGCTCCTCCGTTTTTTCGAGAAGTTTCATCAACGTGTTCCGCAACTGTTCCGGCTTATACGGCTTTTGGATCACCGCAGCGTGGTGATCATTTTTGAGTTCTTCCATAATCCCTTCAACGCTGTAACCGCTACAAATTACTATCGGAATTTCCGGGTTTATACCGCGCAGGGCCTGGAATGTATCGATTCCACTCATCACGGGCATCATAAGATCCAACAGGATCAGATCTATCTCGCTTCCATGTTCACGATATTTGTCAAGCGCATCGCGACCGTTAGGTGCAGTCATAACTGAAAAGCCCATCGCTTTCAAAAGGGCCGAACCAATAATACGTATAGATTCCTCATCATCTACCAGTAGAACAGTCCCCCTGCCCTTTCCTGGCAGGAATAGCCCTGTTGTTGGTGTGAAATCATTGACATCAGTGCCGGCACACACGGGGAGGTAAACCTTAAATGTAGTACCGCCACCAAGTGTGCTTGATAACTGCAACGATCCATTATGTGATTTGATAATGCCAAGCACCGCAGACATTCCCAAGCCTCGGCCGGCTAATTTTGTGGTGTAGAACGGTTCGAATATCCGCTTTTGAGTTTCCGCATCCATGCCGCAACCATTATCAGACACCGTTAAACAAGCGTATGTTGCGGACGGCATGATAGTACCGAAGAAATCACGATGCTCGTGACCAGACCGGACAAAATGCTTTTCAAGCGAAATTTTGATAGTACCGTTGTTGTTCCCGATAGCCTCGGCAGCATTGATAATCAGATTCATGATTACCTGCTGGATCTGGGCACTGTCCCCACTGATTTCAGGCACATTGAATTTGAAGTCACATTCGATTGCGACGTTCTTTTTTATCGCCGACTGGAGCATCTTTACATTCTCGTCCAGCATCATCCACAGGTTTATCCGGCTTTGCACCAGTGCATTTTTCCCCGCGTAGGACAACATCTGGCGGCACAGATCCGCTGCCCGTCCCGCCGCACGTTCGATCTGCTTGAAATGCTGTTTGTGATCTATTCCCGAATCTATCTCCTCATCCACTATGTAACAGTGGCCCAGGATAATGGTCAGGATATTGTTAAAATCATGGGCGATACCGCCAGCCAGCACCCCAAGACTCTCAAGTTTCTGTGTCTGCTGAAACTGGGCTTCAAGGGTCTTACGTTCCAGCTCTGCCCGTTTAAGTTTGGTTATATTCTGGGCCATACCAAAAATAACCACATCGCCATCTGTCACCTCCCGCTGAATCAAGCGATCGCGCAACCAGAGCCAGTCTCCGGAGCGGTTTTTCACCCGGTATTCGACATCGGAGCCACGTTCGCCATCTCTGCATATTGTATCAATATAAGTTTCAACACTCGCACGGTCATCAGGATGGATGGAATCTTTCCAGAGCAGCGGATTATCATAAAAGGTCTGAAGTGGGTAACCAAAGACCTCCTCTACTTTAGTTGAGTAAAACAGTCCGCCACGAGTTGTTGAAAAGCGGTAAATGATAGCTGGCACGTTCTCCATAAGATTCCGGTAGCGATTTTCACTCTCCCGCACCTCATCTTCTGCCCGTTTGCGCTCGGTAATATCACGGGAAAGCACGATAAAACGAGGATCAAGCGTTGAACGGGACATCATATTAGAAACAGAAAGTTCGAACCAAAACGTACCCTGCGGAAGCGGAAGTTCAAACTTTTTGCCGAACGAGTACCCCTTTTCAAAAGCCTCCTGAATTGCAGACATACAGACATCCGCGGCATCTGGGGGGAGAATTTCTGAAACTTTTTTGCCGATTAATTCCTCAACGGGTGCAGCCAACAGATCGGATCGGGGCGAATAAAACTCGTGGTAGCAGCCATCTAACCCCACAATAAACAGAAGGTCCGGAATTGCATCGATGGTGGCCTGCAATTTACCTTTTGCCTCACTCAGTTCAATCTCATTTTGCTTTCGTTCAGTAACATCCCGAGCGACATGAACACTGGCAATCAACTGGCCTTCGCGGTTATACAAGGGCGATACGGTAACATCAAACACACCGTTCAGTCGTTTTTCTTCAATGTGCCGGTACTGTTCCAAGCCAGTCTGCATCATTATGGTATGAGGACAGAATGCAAGTGGTTCATCAGAACAATGCATCACTTCATGGCATTTCCTGCCTATTAACTCGTCCGGTGAAAGACCACAACGAACAGCCATAGCCCTATTGACGCGGATAATGGTGTGGGTGGTATCAATTATTGAGATCAGGTCAGGAACCGCATCAAACGTGTGTTCCCAATCCTGTTTGGCAGCGTGGACGGCTTCATCCGCTTTTTTACGAACAGCGGCAACAGCCCATAGTTTCAATGCATATTTAACCGCAAGAGGCAGAGTTACCGGTACAGACGCCGGTGTAACAAGACACTCCACTGCTCCCGCCTGCAATACATCCTCAACAACCAATCCACTGTCCGGTGACAACAATACTATAACCGGGCAGACAGCGTCAGTTGCTCGCACCAACTTCATCCCGTCGCCATCAGACAGCGTATCACTTGTTATGATCAGGTCAGGAGCCTGAAACGCCAGCGCCGCGTGCGCAGCATGCAGAGTGCCGACAATCTCCAGGCGATATGCTTCGGCTGCATCCTGAAGGGACACCTCCATCAACACGGCAGAGTCAGTGTCGGATTCAACGATAAGAATCAGAGGAGCAGCGGGATTGTCTGTCAGCATTGACGGCGTCCTTTACTACAGATACGTTCTAATCGCTTCCTGCGCCAGTAGCGCCTGCCGTTCAACTTCGGGCAGGAATTCGCGCACCGTTTGAAGCGCGCCCTCTTTTGCAGCGGCTTCAACGCGCAAGGCGCTCTCACGCAGACACGGAGTACTGATATTTGCCGCGAGGCCCTTCAGAGTATGGGCCTGCAACCTGATGGCCAGGCAGTCCTCGCCACGGCACAACGTCTGGAGTTCTTTGAGTAATACGGGGATCTCCTCGAGCGACTCCTCTAAAATACTTCGCACAAAAATTTCGTCTTCGAAACGCTCCAGAATATCGGCCGCATCGAAAAGCAACCGGCCGGGTTGGCTGTCGGAGGCACACATCTGCTCCGTGGAACCGCGAGCTGTTCTCATCACCAGCCACGTATCAAGCACCGCTGCAAGCTCTTCCCGCTGTACCGGTTTGGCAAGGTATGCGTTCATACCCGATTCAAAGCACTTTTTACGGTCACATTCCATACTATTGGCAGTCATGGCAACGATCGGAACCGCGTGATTGAGTACATTCGAATCGCTACTTCGGATCTGTGCGGTCGCTTCATAGCCGTCCATCTCAGGCATATGGCAATCCATAAACACCAGATCGTAATTAATCAACTCCAGAGCCTTGACGGCTTCAAGGCCGTTGGCGACAACATCAGCTTTGAAGCCAAGTTTGTTCAGCATGATCTGAGCGACTTTCTGATTGATTGTATTGTCTTCCGCCAGCAGAACACGGAATCTGAGCTCGGAATATACGGCGTTAACCGGTAACGAGAGTGTATCATATTTCTTCTGCAGGGTGCCTTGAGAGGACAGCAACGAGAGAGATTCGTCCGGCTGTTTTTCCAAACGAACGGTAAACCAGAATGTCGAACCTTTTGAAGCTGTGCTCTCTATGCCTATTTCTCCCCCCATCAATGATACAAGTTGTTTACTGATTGCCAGGCCCAACCCTGTGCCGCCATATTTCCGGGTGGTGGACCCGTCAGCTTGAGTAAAAGGGTTAAAAATAACCTCGCGCCGATCTTCCGCAATACCGATACCGGTGTCGTTAATTTCAAACACTAACTCTACGATGCCATCCTGATCCGACTTGAGTGATGATCTTATTTCCACGTATCCGGTATGGGTAAATTTAATGGCATTACCTGCCAGATTGATAATGATCTGGCGGAGTCGTCCCGAGTCCCCTTTCAGGTGCAACGGCACATCAGGATCAATTCGGCAGATAAGTTCCAGTCCCGCTTCCGCAGCAAGCACTGCCAGCATGTCAGCGGTATCTTCCACAACTACCTGCAGGTTGAAAGCAAGAATCTCCAACTCTATTTTGCCGGTCTCACTCTTCGAAAAGTCAAGTATATCATTAACCAAGCCCAGCAGACTCTCGCTGCTTTTACTCACTATTTCAGCATACTCACGCTGTTCTCTGCTTAATTCGGTATCCAGCAAAATACCGGTCATGCCGATTACCGCGTTCATTGGTGTACGAATTTCATGGCTCATCATGGCCAGAAACGCACTCTTGGCGCGAGTTGCCTGCTTGGCGAGACCCAGAGCATGTTCCAATTCACTGTTTTTCTGTTCCACAAGGGCAGAGAATTCGAGCAACTTCATTTCACGGCGCTGAACTTCATCAAGCAGCATGTTAAAAGAATCTGCCAGGTGACCAAGTTCATCCGTCCGAAGGCAGACAACGTGTGGTTGCTTGTCCGATCCGGAGTGAGCCAGTGCGACAACTTGCTGAGAAATATTTTCCAGTGGAGCACTAATCTCCAGGCCAAGCTTCCAGGCGAGAGCAATGCAGGTAAGGATCACAAAAAACAATCCCGCCAGATAGAAGGTACGAAATCGGGTAATTGGTCGATATGCCTCGTCAAGCGGGAAATTACCCGTCAAAATCCACCCGACATTCTCAAGTCGTTTAAACGAGGAAAGTACGCGCAGACCCTGAGAGTTGACCGTTTCACCAGAGCCCTCAAAACCTTCCAATGCCTTGTCAAACAGTAAATTTTTGCCGAACGCCACATCCTTTTGCATGATTCGGGATTTGTCGGGGGACACGATAATTGTTCCATCCATTCCAAACAGAGACATAGAACCTGAAGCTTCAGTGAGAGGCTTTGTCAGTTCATGAAAGATCCCGTTTTCCTGAATCAGGTCAACGGCCCCCAACAACATCGCCTTGATCGTACCGTTCCGGTCACGAATAGGAGCTGTCATCATAATTATCGGGTGGTAATCGACGGTAGAGAGGAAGGGAGGAGAAATGTATGGCTTACCACGAGCAATCGTCTTTTTAAAGTAGTCTCGGTACGCGTAGGAGGAACCGTACAGTCGTGGCGCCTTTGGGGAAGTGACAAGCATAATTCCCTCTGAGTCCACAACAAACAGACCATTACTGAAAACAGTGCGCAAGGCCGCTTTATCATCCAGCCACGTCTGCAGCTTCTTATTGCTGTGAAGATATTCAACCGGTGTGATATTCGCGACGGCGATCAGGGAATTATGGGAGGTGACTATTATGTCGTCAAGCCCTTTGGCGACGACCGTAAGCGTGGAATACTGCTGGCCTAAGATTAATTCCTTGGTGGTATGCCGGAAATAGACATAGGTCCCAACGGCAATTGCGATCAACAAAATCGTAATGAAGGTACTGAGAAAAAAAACCAGTTTATGTTTGATACTGGTAAATTTTATCACTGGCAGACACCGGCACCAGCTTTTTTCCCCTTGCCGACCAGAATCACCCCGGTGGAGCTGTTCATGATAATTTTCCGGCCAACCTGTCCTCCGATATCTTTGGCGACGACCGGTATGCGGTACTCCTCCAGCATCTGAAAGGCAAGTGTCAAATTACGATCTCCGATCATGAAGACCTCAAGTCCCGTT
>CAIRND010000682.1 GCA_903879825.1 uncultured Geobacteraceae bacterium | reverse complement strand
CTGTTGCGGAATATTCCGGACTGCAATCTGATCAGGCCCGGAATCACTATGTACGGCGCTTTGCCGTCTGCTGATTTTCAGGGCAAGCTTGATCTTAAACCGGTAATGACTCTCAAAAGTCGTATTGCCATGCTCAAATGGGTGGAACCGGGAACCACCATCAGCTATGCCCGCCGCTTTACGGCAGGCCGCAGGACGTTGATCGCCAGCGTACCGGTCGGTTACGCCGACGGCTATCCCCGCGCCCTTACCAACTGCGGTGAAGCTTTGATTCGTGGCCAACGGGCAAAAGTTGCCGGTACCGTCTGCATGGACTGGACGATGCTTGATGTCACCGGAATTGAGGATGTTGCCGTAGGTGATGCCGTTACTCTTATGGGTCCTGACAATTCGGGTCAGTGCATCCGTGCTGAAGAGCTGGCGGCCTGGTCTGACACTATTCCCTATGCCATATTCTGCGGCATCAGCAAGCGGGTACCGAGGGTCTATCTAAAATAATGTTCCCCTCGCCGAGAGACCATGTACGTACTTGCCATTGACCTTGGGACAACGACTCTTGCCGCTTCGCTGCTGGACGGCGCTCACTTCGGGCGCCGTGCTGTTTCCGGAGCTCTGAATCCGCAACGCCGCTTTGGGGCTGATGTTATTTCACGGTTGGATGCTGCTGTTCACTCCCCTCCCCTTCAGCGGGAGATGTCGGTGCTGATTCGCACCGAGCTGAGGCGCTTAGGACAGGAACTTTGTGACGCTGCCGGCATCACGTGGAGTGACATACGTACAGTTGCTATCGCCGGCAATCCGGCCATGCAGCACATCCTGCTTGGTCTTGATCTCACATCATTAGCCTCCCCCCCCTATCGGCCACTTTACACCGCCGGCACACACGCGAAAGCCTCAGATCTGGAGTGGGATGGCGGCGCCAATATTTATATTTTTCCCATGCCGGGGGGCTTTGTTGGCGGCGATACGGTGGCGTTTCTGTATGGTCTGCTTACCTCTGATCCTGTTCACGGAGCCAAAAAGCAAGCGGAGCAGGCTGCAACCCTGCAGAACATTCCTGCCACTCTCTGCCTTGATATGGGTACCAACGGAGAGATTGCACTGATAGCCGGGGATACGGTCTGGGCAACATCTGCGGCGGCCGGCCCCGCTTTTGAGGGTGGCAACCTGTCCTGCGGCATGGCTGCCCTGCCGGGAGCAATCAGTTCTGTACGCATTGAGGGAGACCGTCTCAAGTTACAGATCATCGGCACAGGACAACCGACCGGCATCTGTGGTTCCGCAGCTATTGAAGCGATAACGGAACTACTGCGGTGCGATCTGCTTGAATCCAGCGGCAGATTGCGGAACGCCGCTGAAATCGGCTCCAATCTGGCGACGCGGGTTATTGACTACCACGGTGCCAATGCCTTCGTCCTGCACCGGGATGCACAACGGTTGATTGTTCTGACGCAGGACGATATCAGGCAGTTGCAGCTTGCCAAAGCAGCACTGCGTGCAGGAATCGAAGTTCTTGCAGAGCGATCCCGTATACAGTGTCAGGCCTTGAAAGAGGTGGTACTGACCGGATCATTTGGCGCGGTATTACAGCCCGAATGGCTGAAAACGATTGGAATTTTTGACGAAAGCATGGTACAAACGACCCGTTTTACCCCTGAAGGTGCTCTGACAGGTGTTGAGCAGGCACTCGCGTGCGGTGATGACTTCTGTGCGGTAGAGAAACTGGCGCTTCGCTTCCGGGTGGTACCACTTTCCGGGACGCCGATTTTCGAAACACTCTTCATGCAGCATATTGATTTCCCACGTTATTAAGTAACGATACATCATGTAATTATTTCACCAGATTCAAACAATTAATACGAGCAAGGAGTACGGCATGGCAAAGATTACCAGGGCGCTGATCAGTGTCTCTGACAAAAACGGTATCATCGAGTTTTCCCGGCAGTTGGCAGATTACGGAGTTGAGTTGCTCTCTACCGGCGGCACCGCCAAGTTGTTGCGCGAAGCGGGACTCACCGTCAAGGATGTCTCTGAATTTACCGGTTTCCCGGAAATGCTCGATGGCCGGGTAAAAACTCTGCACCCCAAGGTGCATGGTGGCCTGCTCGGAATGCGCTCAAATCCTGAGCACGTTGCTAAGATGAAGGAGCACGGCATTGAAAATATCGACATGGTCGTAGTCAATCTGTATCCCTTCGAGGCGACAACCGCCAAGGAAGGGTGTCACCTTGAAGATGCCATTGAAAACATTGATATTGGTGGACCGACCATGCTGCGCTCGGCAGCCAAAAACTACCCGGATGTAACGGTACTGGTTGACAGCGCCGATTATGTGCAGGTGCTTGCCGAGATGAAGGCGGCTGACGGTGCTGTTTCTCCCGCAACCAACTTCGCTCTGGCGGTCAAAGTATTTCAGCACACAGCCGCCTACGATGGCGCGATATCAAATTATCTTGGAGCGCGCCTGACCGGCGAAGTCCAGGAATATCCTCCCACATTTACCCTGCAGGTCAAAAAGGCTCAGGATCTCCGTTATGGTGAGAATCCCCATCAAACGGCGGCCTTTTACGTCGAAAACCGTATCGCGGAACCATGTGTTTCCAATGCCGTACAGTTGCAGGGCAAAGAGCTTTCCTTCAACAACATCATCGATCTGGACGCTGCCATTGAAACCGTCAAGGAATTTGAGCAGAGTGCTGCCGTTATCATCAAGCACACAAATCCCTGCGGTGTGGCGCTGGCTGATTCGCCACTGACTGCCTACCTTAAGGCGCGCGAGTGTGATCCGGTCTCAGCGTTCGGCGGTATTGTCGGTTTTAACCGGACGGTTGATGCGGAAACGGCTAAAGAGCTGACATCCACTTTTCTGGAAGCGGTTATAGCTCCCGGCTACAGTGAAGAAGCGCTGGCAATCTTTACCGCAAAAAAGAATGTGCGGGTTATGCAGGTGCCGCTCCTTGATCGTTATGTCGCCGGTGGATTTGACCTGAAGCGGGTTACCGGAGGCATGCTGCTGCAGGGGCGTGACCTTGGCATGGTCAATGCGCTTGATTGCCGCGTGGTGACTGAACGCACACCGACCGCCTCAGAGTACGAGGCGCTTGATTTCGCCTGGCGCGTTAGTAAGCATGTCAAATCGAATGCCATTGTGTTTAGCAACCGCGACCAGACCGTCGGCATTGGCGCCGGTCAGATGTCACGAGTTGATTCGTCCAAAATTGCCGTTCAGAAGGCGCTGCTACCGACTCGGGGCACCGTGCTGGCTTCGGATGCTTTTTTCCCCTTCCGGGACGGTGTCGATGCCGCCGCAGAAGCAGGAGTCACCGCGATTATCCAGACCGGTGGCAGCGTTCGTGATGAGGAAGTTATCAAAGCGGCCAATGAGCATGGCATTGCCATGATCTTCACCACCATGCGGCACTTCAGACATTGAAATATTTGATGAGAAATAACCGGAGGTGAATTTTATATGAAAATACTTGTAATCGGCGGCGGTGGTCGCGAACATGCTCTGGTCTGGAAAATTGCCCAGTCACCGCTCGTAACGAAAATATATTGCGCTCCCGGTAATCCGGGGACGGCTGCTCTGGCTGAGAACCTGCCGATTGGCGTTGAGCAATTGGACAAACTGCTGGCATTTGCCTATGAAAACAAAATCGATCTGACGGTGGTCGGGCCAGAACAGCCACTCTCTTTGGGGATCGTTGATCTGTTTGAATCGCACGACCTCAAAGTGTTTGGCCCATCGCAAAAAGCCGCCTTTATTGAAGGAAGCAAGGCGTTTTCAAAAGATCTGATGAAAAAGTACAATGTACCGACTGCGGCCTATGGTGTGTTTACCGATCAGGCCGAGGCTGAAGCTTTCATAAACCGCACCGGGGCGCCGATAGTAGTTAAGGCTGATGGCCTGGCTGCCGGCAAGGGTGTTATTATCGCCCAGACGTGTGACGAAGCGATTTCCGCCGTACGTGACATGTTAAGTGGCAACGCCTTCGGGAGTGCCGGTTCGCGTGTTGTTATCGAGGAGTTTCTGACCGGAGAAGAGGCATCTTTCCTTGTTATTACTGATGGAAAAAATGTCATCCCCCTCGCCAGCGCCCAGGATCACAAAGCCGTATTTGATGGCGACCTGGGGCCGAATACGGGCGGAATGGGCGCCTATTCTCCTGCTCCAGTGGTTACATCCGCCATTCATGACATGGCCATGGAGATGGTTATTCGCCCGACAGTTGACGGCATGGCCGCCGAAGGAAGAGCGTATCGCGGCGTATTGTATGCCGGTTTAATGGTAAAGGATGGCCAAGTAAAAACCCTGGAATTTAACGCACGCTTTGGTGATCCGGAGTGCCAACCGCTCCTCATGCGCATGAAATCAGATATTGTGCCGATCCTGCTTGCTGTTGCTGATGGAGATCTGTCGAAATCGGAAATCGAATGGCATGACAAAGCGGCAGTATGCGTAGTAATGGCCTCAGAAGGATATCCGGGCGAGTACCGAAAGGGTGATGTAATCTCCGGCTTGGACCAGGCGGCACAGCGTGAAGATGTCTATGTTTTCCATGCCGGTACAGCCGAAAAAGATGGTGCCTGTGTCACCAATGGCGGCAGAGTGCTTGGTGTCACCGCACTCGGGTCAACGGTGAAAGAGGCCATAACCGCAGCCTACAGCGGAGTGTCACAGATCAGTTGGCCAGGAGTTCAGTATCGGAGTGACATCGGCAAAAAAGCACTGGAACGTGAATAGTCTGCATGAATTAAAGAAAAGAACCGAGGTGAAACAATGAAAGATGCCCCGATTGTACTTCTTATAATGGGAAGTGATACTGACCTTCCGGTAATGCAGGAAGCGGCTGATATACTCCGTCTGTTTGATATCCCGTATGAAATGCGCATCTCGTCGGCGCACCGTTCACCGGTACGAACCCTGACCCTTGCATCTGAAGCCGCCGGTCGAGGTATCAAGGTTATTATTGCCGGAGCCGGAATGGCGGCACATCTGGCGGGTGTCGTTGCATCAAAAACCATCCTGCCGGTTATTGGGGTACCAATGCCGGGGGGCGCGCTCTGTGGAGTCGATGCGTTGTATGCAACCGTGCAGATGCCGGGCGGTATTCCGGTTGCGACAATGGCTATAGGAAAGGCGGGAGCAAAGAACGCCGGCCTGTTTGCCGTTCAAATCCTGGCACTTTCCGAGCCGCTTCTGGGAGAACTGCTGCTGCACTATCGAATCGAGATGGACAAAGAGATGGAACAGAAGGATGCAGACCTGCAAGCCCGGTAATGTGTTCTCAGGTATTGGTTGTTTTTTTTGCGGTGGCATAATTTATAGTTGACATTTTTGCGTGACCCATGGTAATTAACCGGACGCTTTTGATGACCAAACAGTTTGTTGGTGCGGGTCATATCAGCGGATTAGATGCACTCTGTAAAAGTATTCCACAATTTAGTTTTGCTTTTTTGTGGTTATATTCCCCTTTAGCTCAGTTGGTAGAGCAGGTGACTGTTAATCACCTTGTCCGTGGTTCGAGTCCGCGAAGGGGAGCCAATAAAAAAAGGGATTTAGCCTCGTTGCTAAATCCCTTTTTTTGTGTTTAATTCATGACGCCTGTCTTTACTCACCGGCTAGCCGCAGGCCTTCTACTTTTGTTCAATCGGGAATAAATTCAATGTATTCATGGGGGAAGCATGGAATCATCAACGCAGTTTACGGCGCTGGTCGTAGATAAAACCATCGATATGCAGTTTGTTCGCGGAATAAAGGAACGAAACATCGACGATCTACCACCGGGGGATCTGCTGGTGCGGGTACGTTACTCGTCTCTCAACTATAAAGATGCGCTCTCGGCCACCGGGCATCCGGGGGTAACACGTCAGTTTCCCCACACTCCCGGTATCGACGCGGCTGGCGAGGTAGTTTCCTGTCAGAACGGTAGTTTTGTCCCCGGAGAGAAGGTCATCATAACCGGGCACGATATGGGGATGGAAACCGACGGCGGCTGGGGGCAGTATATTCGAATTCCATCCGATTGGGCAGTAAAGCTGCCTGCGGGGCTCTCGCTGCACGAAAGCATGACGTTTGGAACTGCCGGTTTTACGGCGGCCTTGTCGGTGTTTAAACTGGAACAGGCGGGAGTAAAACCTGCTGATGGCGATATCCTTGTCACCGGAGCGACCGGAGGGGTCGGCAGCATTGCCGTATCCATTCTGGCACGGGCCGGATACCGGGTGGTTGCCGCCACCGGCACGGCTTCTGACGCGGCGTTTCTGCGCACCATTGGAGCGGCAGAGGTCGTCACGCGCGAAGAGGTTACTGCGGGGTCAGAGCGTCCGATGATGAAAGAACGCTGGGCCGGTGTTGTCGATGTGGTCGGTGGCGAGACTCTGGCTGCAGCTGTCAAGTCAACCCGCTATGGGGGAGTGGTTACCTGCTGCGGCCTAGTTGGCTCGACCGATCTTGCTATGAATGTATATCCGTTCATTTTGCGCGGGGTAAGCCTGATTGGCATTGATTCGGTCAACTGTCCGGTAGACACCCGCTTGCGGGTGTGGCAAAAACTTGCCGGTGAGTGGAAACCTGAGTATCTGTCAGAGGTTGTCACAGAAGTGCATTTGGAGGGTTTGGAAGAAAAAATCCAGGCTATCCTGCAGGGAAGAATCCGGGGCCGTGTTGTTGTTACGCTGCCGTAACGTGACGACAGCTCATACCCGGATGAACGTACCTACTTGAATCAGCCATCAACAAAGCAGAGGATACTATGAAAAAATCAGTCGGAGCACAGACCCTACTTTTCCCTACCCCGGTCCTGATGGTCGGCAGTTACGACCACGCCGGCACGCCTAATCTGATGAATGCCGCCTGGGGCGGAATCTGCTGTTCAGATCCACCCTGTGTTACCGTGTCTCTGCGCAAGGCAAGATACTCATATGCCAACATCGAAGCACGCAAAGCATTTACCATCGGAATAGCCAGTGAAAATACAATGGCAGAGGCGGATTATGTCGGGATTGTCTCCGGGCGTGACGGTGACAAATTTGCCGCCTGCGGTCTGACACCCGTTTCAAGCACACTTGTCGATGCACCCTACGCAGCAGAATTTCCGGTAGTCCTGGAGTGTCGGCTGCTCCATACTATTGAAATAGGGATACATACCCAGTTCATTGGCGAAATTATTGATGTTAAGGCTGACGTTGATGTATTTGGCGATGATGGTACTCTTGATATTATGAAAATAAAGCCGCTCGTCTATGACGTTTCCCGCAAAGGCTACCACGCGGTCGGCCCTCTCCTCGGGAAGGCCTTCTCTGTGGGGAAAGGACTAAAAAAATGATCCGTAAAGAGATCACGCCCCTCGATCGTTCCCTGGCTCGTGTCTGCGAGTCATGCCCGGTCTGTCGCCATGCCAGCGACAGCCAAAAGGGGCTTGCCTATACCTTCGTGAAGGTAGTTGAAGTGAATATCTGCCCATTCTGCCGGGCGTATGAAAAGGTTCATGGCAGAAAGGCTCACGAAACGAGAGATTGATCGGGCATTGAATCAGCACGCACCATTGATGTACGAACGCTTGTGAGAAAGAGGTTACCCATGACAACGCTAACTGTAGTAGCAAAGATCGTCGCTAAAAACGATTCCATCGAGAGCGTCAAGAGCGAGATGCTGAAACTCATTGATCCGACGAGAAACGAAGATGGCTGCATTGAATACAATCTGCACCAGGACAATGAAAACCCGGCCGTCTTTATCTTTTACGAAACCTGGAAGAGCAGTGCCTGCCTGGAAAGCCACATGAACACCGATCATTTCAAAAGTTTCGTCACAGCCGTGGGCAACGTGGTTGAGGAGATTGTTTTGCATAAAATGACCCGGATTGAATAAGGGATAGACAGCATGGCACAAGGGTATCAGGGCAACAAAGAT
>CAIRND010000681.1 GCA_903879825.1 uncultured Geobacteraceae bacterium | reverse complement strand
CGTCTATTTCCAGAAATATACCAATACCTACGGATCGGTGGAGTTGTTAGCCGACCTGTATCGTCGTGCCCTTGATCACCCTGATGTGATCGGGATTTCGGTCGGAACACGTCCCGATTCCTTGAGCGACGAAGCTCTCGAGCTGCTGACGGACATTGCCCGAACAAAGTATGTCTGTCTTGAATTGGGTTTACAGTCGATGGATGACGATATTTTGACTAGTATCAACCGTGGTCACACGCTTGATGACTTCGTACAGGCGGTAAAACGTGCCGATGGTCGGAATTTTGACATATGTGCCCACTTGATTTATGGTTTTCCGGGGGAGAGTGCGGCAGATTTTCTGAAAACGGCCAACTTGGTAGCCGATTTGCCAATCGACTCGCTCAAGCTCCATCAGTTGCATGCCGTGGAAGGGACGCGATTGGCGGACTTATATCGTCAAGGGGAGTTCACTCCATTAACTCTGGAGTCATATATCTCTACGGTTGCCGATTTTATAGAGCTGCTCCCCCCGCGAATAACCATTCAGCGCCTCTATGGCTCCGCCCCTCTGGATATATGCGTTGCCCCGCAGTGGGGGTTGAAAAATAATCAGATGTGGTACGCGATTGTCAACGAATTGACTCGGCGTGGCAGTTGGCAGGGGTGCCGATTGGGTGGGAATTAAATAGAGCGGCTTTTTAGGCCGCCCTCTAAAGTTCGAAGTACCTTCAACATACAGCTTACTGCAACGTCACATCCGCAACGACCACACCTATTCCAACTATTGGCGCGTAGAGCGTCGCATCAATAACTCTTTCACCACTCACAATAAAACTACTTACCGTCGGAACAGCACCATTAGCAAGCTGCAGGGTAATAGTTGCAACTTCACCCACCAGCGACAACCCGGCAGCTTCTGAGCTGGTGAGTATTACTCTCAGTGTAGAGTGCACTTCAAATTGTAGAGGCCCATTAGCCAAAACACCAACACCATGGATATTGTGAGCTGCCCCATATTCGGATGCGATTACCATAAATTGGTTTGATAATTCCACGCGCAAAGGAATAGTTTCGGGGAGGTATGCTCAAACAGTTCAAAGGAGCAGTTATAACATGGCGAATCAGATTCTCAGGCACATCGAAAACATTACACGACAACGTGACACCAACCTTCTCGACTCGTCAATTACAAACGCCTTGATCCAGTTGATCGAACCGAAATTTGTCCGCTTGCTTCAACTGTATAACCGCGAAACCGGCTTGGCCGCAGTGACTAACGCGTGGAGCGACGGAGTCCATGTTCAATCGCTTGATGACATTCCAACGGATAACGACTTTGATGCAATCGAAAAGCTGCCGGGGTTACAGAAGTGCCTGGAAGAGGCGGGCGCGTACTGAAAACTTGATTCCCAAACGAATGCATATCATCATTGGTTTCCTGTGTACATGCACGGCTCACCATACGCGAGTGTTGAGATTGTCTCCGAACGTCAATTGACTATTTCTAAACACAGCATGGTCGAGGGGATCATGGCCGTCTATCTCAATTTTCTGAGCTTGCTTGAGGACAGCCAACGAGACGGACTTACGGGACTAGCAAACAGGAAAGCATTTGATCGATCTCTGAAACGCCTACTAACAACTGCTTCTGCGCAAGATACCGCACAAGATGAAAGGCGCTTGGCCACAGGGCGGAAAAATTGGCTGGCGATCGTAGACATTGATCACTTCAAGCCGATCAATGATTCCCAAGGCCATCTGATGGGCGACAAAGTCCTGATTGAACTGGCTGGTATCCTGCGAAGATCCTTTCGTGTCCAAGATCGTATTTTTCGGTTCGGGGGTGACGAATTCGTCATCCTGATTCGCCAAACTGCTCCTCAACACGTTGCGACATCGTTGGAGCGGTTCCGGAAAAATGTCGAAGGCTATTTATTTGATGCCAGCATAGGTACTATCACCATTTCCGCCGGATACGCCAAAATCACCCCAAATGACACGCCAACCACAATTATCGGACATGCGGATAATGCGCACTATTATGCAAAAGAGCATGGCCGCAACCGTGTATGCAGCTATGACCAGCTTCTGGCAGAAAAAAAGCTGCGTACCAATGAGATCGCTGCGAACCTAAACAATCAGTAAAAAGTTTACATTCAGCAAGACGGTATCAATGCAGAGATAACTCCTTCAAGCCAAGGTCCGAATACCCTTACGATCAAGAATATTCAATAATTTTTTTGAAAGGCTGCCGAGGCGCTTTTCACCTATCTCCCATTTCTGAACCGTGGACAGGCTCGTATTTATTCTAGACGCCATGACCGCTTGGCTAATTCGGTACCGTTCCCGTAGTGATTTTATCTGTTCGGGTTTGCCCATCTGCAGGCGGGTGGGGTGAAGCCCGAGGAAATTGAACCGCTTCTAGTGGGTGTAGATGAGGAAAAAAAGATGATGATTATGAAAATAATTCGGGCGGTGGTACGTTAATGTTCTGCGGTTGCATCTCCTTCCCGCTTGACATAATTAACGAATCCAGCCTACCATAAGTACATCCTGTTACACATATACGAGGTGCCGAATGATCAGAACAAATGTCATGCTGACTCCAAATCAACACATAACCTTAAAACAGATGGCAGCTTCAATGCACCGTACACTGGGAGAGCTGGTTCGTGATGCAATTGACAGTACCTTCACTGTGGATACTGTTGAACGCCGCCATCAGGTTGCTATAGCGGCCTACCGAGAGGGTTTTATCAGCATTGGCAAGCTGGCGCAATCATTGGGTATTGATCCGCTCACCGCGAGGAGTTATCTGAGGGAGCGTGGAATTCAGCAGTTAGTTCAGGGCGCGGACGAACTTATGGCAGATGCAGCCAATGCCTGACGTAATTTTTGATACCATGGTAATCAGCAACTTTGCAAAAACCGGGCAGCTTGATTTGTTACGGACGCTGTACTCCGACAATGCATGTTGCTCCGGTTTTGTTGTTGCGGAGGTTTTACGGGTGTTCCGGCAGGGTCACGCTGATCTTGAAAACCTTGTTAAGCTATTAGAAGAAGGCTGGCCTCGACAAGAGGATCTATTAACGCCTACAGAGCGGCGGCTGTATGCAAGCATATCAATTTCACTTGGCGATGGTGAGTCTTCATGCCTGGCACTTGCCGTACAGCGTGGTTTTGTCTTTGCCTGTGACGACCGGTTGGCGAGAAGTGAGGCGGTACGTCTTTCAATACCACTGACAGGAACAATTGGTATTCTCATTAAGGCGGTTCGTATCAGCATAATTGATATAAAGAAGGCTAACACCATACTAAAGCGTATGATTCAAGCTGGCTTTTATTCACCGGTGGCGAAAATAACGTCCAATACGGTGTAATCTGCAGGCGGGTGGGGTGAAGGTCGAGGAGATTGAACAGCTTCTGGCGAGTGCTGATGAGGAAAAAAAGATGATGATTCTGAAGATCGTGCGGGTGGTGCGGTAAAGTTAGCTGTTTAGTGTGACATTGAGTG
>CAIRND010000680.1 GCA_903879825.1 uncultured Geobacteraceae bacterium | reverse complement strand
CATTGTTTGGAGGTAACAACCTGGCTGCAACACTTGCTCTGAATTCTTCTGAATAATGAGTCATAATGCTCCCTTACCTGACGCCCCGAGATTAACACAAAAATCCGGAAGGGAGGCGACAACTATCCTGACACAGGGGGAGACCGAGACCGAGACTTATAAAGCTTCTAAACAAAAGCACTTGACCTACCCCACGCTCTCTTTCACTTTTCTTTTCATCAGCCGTCACTGCTTTTAAACGCAACCTGCACTTAGCTGCTCGAAAAAGACAGGCACACCACGGGGGCGGCTAATTGGAATACTACGGGGGGAGGCAACTATCACCCCGGGGTCCACTAAACAACCTTCTGGCTCACTGTGATAATTGAGAAGCAAGGTGGTGTCAGAACAGGCCAACGTGGCAGCCCTGTTCCCGAAGAGTGATGATTTCGCCGCTTCCAAAGAAAGCAACCGTCACCGGAATCCGCATCTTGTTATCTGAGGACAATCCAAGAGCGCAGAAAATAGTACCCAGGCTGCTAAAAACTATGGCTATCAGGTAGTTGCTGCCGGTAATGGCAAAGAAGCGGTCGAGGCACTGGAGGATACGCTCCTGATGAAATTATTGGTAAAACTCAGATTGACCTGGTTCCATCGGGAGAGGCCAAAAGCTTTTCCTCTTTAATGAACCAAAAAATGATGAGAACAACATTCTGACTGGTTATCGAGGTGTTAATCGGCATATTACCAATATTAGGCACATTGAAACCGAACTGCGCAAGTTTTCCAGTATGGTCACCAAGTTGCACCCAAGGTTCTTACGAGGCATCGAGGATTATTCGATGGCGTTGGTCGTGTCGATCTCCTTGCGAATATTTTCAGAATTGGAGAACCGTGCGATGATTCGTTCCCAGTTATTTTGCCAGCATTTTGCTATGGATCAGCCTTATTCAGAACCACAATAAGATGTTTTAAGCCGATAGCCCACGCCAGGCTCTGTAATAATGTGCTTTGGTCGTGATGGGTCTGATTCTATCTTATGTCGTAAATTGCTTATGTTAACTCGTAGTACGTGGGGCTGTTCCAAATATGCAATTCCCCATACTTCTTTAAGTATCTGGCTGTGAGTAAGCACCTTTCCGGCATGGGTGACTAATAGTCGTAAAATATCGTACTCAGTCGGGGTTAGCGGTATCTCAATGCCGTATGAAGTGACCCTACGACTTGACAGGTCTACTATGAGATCACCACTGGCAAATATTGGCTCCGGTGTCTGCAGTAGTGTTCTTCTCAGAGACGCACGAATTCTGGCCAGTAACTCGTTGACACCGAAGGGCTTTGAAAGATAATCATCGGCACCGGCATCCAGAGCAGCGACCTTGTCATCCTCCCTCTCCCGAACAGACAATACAATTATAGGTACCGCAGACCACTCACGAATACGTTTGATTACCTCAATACCATCAAGATCGGGCAGGCCAAGGTCCAGTAGAATCACATCCGGTTTTGTCGTTGCCGCTGCAGCAAGACCGGAATGCCCATCTTCTGCCAAATGGATTGTGAATTCGGTTTCCAAAATAGTACGAAGAAAACGACGAATCGGTAGTTCATCTTCAATGACCAATATGCGGAACTGTTTGTCTGTATTCATCAGCGACCCTCTGTCATTGGTTCAGCTCCCCTGCAGGCAACATTACTTCTACCATTAATCCACCCTCTACCCTATTTGAAGCGGTAATTTTTCCCTTATGAGCATCAATAATCCCTTTAGCTATGGAAAGCCCCAAGCCAGTACCTCCCGTTTTCTCCGGAACCGTAACACGATGAAACTTATCGAAAATGAGTTCTTCCTCACCGATGGGTACTCCTGGCCCACTATCACACACGGCGAGAATGACGGATGCCCCTTCAAGCCGTGCCGATAACGAGATGTCAGAATCTTCGGGTGAATGCTTTATGGCATTGTCCAGCAAATTTACAAGTGCCTGAGTCAATAGAGCCAGGTCAACAGAGACCAAAGGAACATTTGGTTCTAATGATGTCACAATGTGATGGTTACCTAAACGCTGTTCAACCCCCCCAATAGCGCATCCGATAATTTCATCCATATCGCAGACGGCAAACCGAGGGGAAAGCACTCCCGCCTCAATCCGGGTCATGTCGAGCAGACTTCCAACAAAACGGTTAAGGCGGCATGCTTCTTCAGAAGCGGCCGAAAGCATGGCCCGCCGCTCGTCTGTGTCGTACATGTGGTCATTGTTCAATAATAAGTCGAGAACCCCCGATATGGTCACTAACGGTGTGCGCAGATCATGGGAGATTGAGTTCAGAAGTGCCTGCTCCAAATGATTCTTCTGGTGAAGTATTCGTGTTTCCTCGGCTTGCTGCGACAGACGTACTCTTTCAAGTGCCATTGCTGCCTGACCGGAAAATGCCTCGATCAGCTGAAGGTTTTCAGCCAGTGACGTATCACCTTCTTCAATGACCATTGCTCCAACAGCTTGGCTCCCGGTCTTGATCGGAACAAACATAAACGAAGAATCAGAATATGCAGATGTTCCTTTTCCGGCACGCCGACCGCTTTTCATTACCCACGTGGCAATATCAACACTACCGTCATTAAGAGGAAATGTCGTGGGAATATCAACCACCTCAAGTTTGTTTTCAAAACCGAGTACAACAGCCAGACGGGAACCAAGGTTGCGGAGTACAGCTCGTTGTAAAGCACCAATGACTGCCGGTACATCAGCGGCCACTGACAAGTCGCGGGTAAGGTAATAGAGGCTGCTTGTTCGAGCTTCTTGCCGTTTGACTTGATCAATCTTCTCCCGGATCTGTGCGACAAGGGAACTGATGACGATGCCCACGACAAAAAGGGCAAAGAAGGTTATCAAATACTCAGTATCCGAAACCCGAAGAGAGAAGCGAGGTGGGATAAAAAGAAAGTCAAAAGCGAGAACCGACAGAAATGCACTCAAAATGGCTGGTCTCAGCCCAAGCCGAGCAGCCGCCAGTACCACAGCGAGAAGGTATAGCATCACCATGTTGGTTGGAGCGATGGATGTGCGTACTACTTCACACAGCAATGATGCCAATGCTACAAGGGTGACGGCTCCGAGATAGCCGGGTAGTGAGTGAGTAATCTTCATGGGATAATCTTACCCTTGAACCGGAATGATGTCAGTAGCAGAATTATGTTCTCACCCTGATCGGCATAATCACAGTTGTTAACCCGTCCCATTGGAGACGGCGCTGGATGGCAAAGGCGGTCTCGTTATGCAGCAGGCGGTGATAAAATTTTTCAAGCCTGAAGGTAATCTGGCCCGTAAAAACGGTTGAACGAGGAAACTCCACAGCCGTCTCCTTGCAGAGTTCAACCGCGCTCTCCACAACATCGGTAGCCAAAGCCGTTCGATACTCAGCGGCCAGGCCCAGCTTATGAGCCATTGCCACATATTTCTCCAAGCTGGTCCTTACCGACAGCTCAAGCGCCTCGATCTCTTCAGCTCCTTTAAAAGAACCGGAATCAATCATGGCTACTGATACAAAGACGACATTTCGATAGGTTTTAGGGAAGGTAGACATGATAGAGAAAAGCGTGTGGATACCGAAACCACTATATCCTGAGACCAGTTGGATAGCTGTCGGAGCATTTTTGTCAATTGTTAGTGGCTCACCATGTTGCGATATCGGTACGTCAAGCAGAGTATCGTCCAGATCTTTCATGCCCTGACGAACCCTCACATAGTGTCCCTTGATCATGTAGCAAAGCCCGATAACTACGGAAGTAATGACAAGTGTCAGCCATCCTCCTTCAGCGAATTTTTCAAATGTGGTAATGATCAAGATAGTAACGCAGAGCAGTAATCCCACAAGGTGAACCATTAAATGACGAAACCACTGGGGATCCTCCTTACGTCTCAGGATGAAAAATTTAGACATGCCCAACTGCGACAGTGAAAAGGTTACAAAAACATTAATGGAGTACATTACCACCAGGGCAGATACCGAACCGCGGGTGTAGACCAGTAATACAATCGTTGCGAGACCCATCAGCATGATGCCGTTGCGCATGGTCAGGCGAACTGACAATGCGGCAAAACGATGCGGAAACCAGGAGTCAACCGCCATGTTGGCCATGACACGTGGCCCATCCACAAAGCCGGTTTGGGCTGCCACCAGCAAAAGAGCGCCTTCAGAAAAAATGGTAATAAAGGCCAACGTACTACCCATCGGCCAATGGGCAAAGAGCCCATCAGCAAGCACCGCATTAAGCGTCTTGCCATCCACAGGCTTGACTCCAACCAAGGCGTAACAGATAAAAAGCACTCCGGCAGTGAATGCCAGAGAAGTAGCCATGTAAACCATCGTGCGTTTGCCGGTTTTCACCCGAGGCTCGCGCATAATCTGCAGGCCATTGGAAACCGCCTCGATGCCGGTGTAGGTACCGCCCCCAAGTGAATAGGCGCGGAGGAACAAGAGCAGAATCCCGAGTCCTCCAATAGTCCCCATATCATGATGGAATCCACGTTTAATTTCTCCTGCTAACGGCAGAATCTGGTCAGCATGAGCGCTCACGCCATAAACAAGCAAAACAATATGGGTTACAACGAAAACCATGAAAATAGGCGCCATTACCGCGATGGACTCCTTGACCCCTCTGATGTTGAGAATGATCAAAAATACGGCAAGAAAACAGGCCACCGGCACTTTGTATTGGTGTAATGGCTGTGGCACATAACTAAAGAGTGCATCAACGCAGGATGCTATCGAAACAGTGATGGTCAGGACGTAATCCACCAGCAAGGCGCTGCCAGAGACGACGCCGGCCTTTTCTCCCAGCATGTGGGTAGCAACGATGTACCCACCACCACCATGAGGAAAATGTTCAATAATACGGGAATACGCGTAGGAAATGATGAAAACGGTCAATGCTGTTGCTAAACCGAGAAAAACCGCTAAATATATATGCTCTCCCAGAGCCTTGAACGCTTCTTCAGGGCCGTAGGCCGATGACGACAGACCGTCGGCGCCGAGGCCAACCCAAGCCAGAACAGGAATCAGTGCCATTTTGTGAAACAAGTGCGGGTCTTTCAAATATTTCGGAGAACCGAATATGGCACGAAAGGTCTTGCCGACAAATGATGTAGGTCTCAGTTCATCTTCAATCATTGTGGCCAACCGCTTTGTTCAAGTTGCCAGTTGGAACCAGCTTCCAGCAGTGATCTGTCCGGTCAAAGACCGGCAATCGTCCCATATGCACCATGGGTGGGGCAACGCTCGTGGCACCCTCTGCTTCTCGCACGTCCTCGGTGTCCCAGAAATCTTCACCTTCATACAGGCCGCTATTGGCATCAAACAGATAAACTTTCATAACCACCTCCATGATGCAACAATAGCTCTTTGTGCATAAAGAAGGTGTCAAGATAGGAGTGGATAGTATCAAGAAAGTATCAAGATGTTATTTTGTTTGCAGTGCCAATGGTCGTAATATGGAGTTGTGTGATTTATTTTGGAAATTGCGCGATAATCCTGATATGTTGACCGCATGCTCATGTAGCGCCATGCAGTTCACCCGACATTCTTGGCAATTATTGATGCCATGTCGGACTTCATCTTCTGGAAGGACACTATTCTGTGTTAGCAAACTATACAGCTTCATCAGTTCAGGGAGTGCTGAGAAGACAAACAGATAATTGACATTCCACATTCTCGGTCTTCCCCATTAACTCATTTTTTGTGAGAGGCATTTTAATCGTAAAATATGCAGTGCTGAGTTTTTCAGACTTTGTATTTATATATTTTCCGAAAAGGTATCAACTTATACATAAAAACTGGGCAAGCAATGCATTGGAAATAATACGTTTATATTTCAGATGGTTAGATCGTTAACGTATATACGTTTATATACGCACTAATATAGAACTATATTTATGTATAAACACCAATATTTATATTTATAGGTCTATAATGGTGTTTATATGTATGTATTTATATTTACAGGTATCTATACGTGTTTACATGTATTTATTTATGTTTATAAGCACATGTTGACGCCTATATGTTCGTATTGATTCTTATAGAGTTATGTTGAGGTTTATATACACATATTGATGTTTATCCATAATAACTTGCGAACATAGCTACGCCACGCAGGAGTCAGGCACTAAAGCAAATATATTATAAAAGGATTAAAAGTTCTATTTTCTGTTGAATATTTTAGCTGATATATCAGCGCATTAGAACGTTTAGGGGGGATATCGTAATGGTTAAGGCTGACATAGCAGAAAATATCCAAGAAACCACAGGCTTTTCAAAAAAAGTTTCGAACGAACTTTTAGAAACTGTTTTTTCTCTTTTAAAAAGGACGTTGGAAACTGGAGAGAAAATAAAGATTGCCGGTTTTGGAAACTTTGAAGTTCAGCAGAAGAAAGAGCGGAAAGGGCGGAATCCACAGACGGGCGAGACCATTATTATTGAAAGTCGTCGTATTTTAAGCTTTAAAGCCAGTTCTGTTTTGAAAAAGTCTTTAAATCGGTGCGATCTGGACGAATTGTTGTGTGAAAAACTATAAAATGTCACAGAGTAGAATACAAAAACCTGAAAAGAGACCATAAACAAATAAAATCAGTTGAGTCCATGCTTGGTTTCTATCCCTTTTTGTAGCACCTTTTACTGCAAATGCCCGATTGTAGATTATACCTCAAAGGTCAGGTCACTTGACACGGGCAATCAAAATATTAAGCCAACATTGAACTGGCGACCTCGTTAATTTCTTCATAGGTATATCCCCGATTTTGTAAAATTTCCATGAGGGCGGTTGCAATATCTGCGGGGGTGCCGTGTTCATCTAATACGGCAGAAAGGCCAAGCAGGTGTATTTTAGTGCTCATATCCCCTCACTATATCTGCGAGTTGCATCCTGAATTAGTTTATCATACCCGGCTGCTAATTCATGTGGAATACCTGAATCATTAAGTAGCGCAACAGTGACTGCTCTGGATGTAACCACGCAAACATCATATTGGGCGACCACCCAAAATCGCTTTACGAGAGCGACTTTTGACGATGAACGGGCCTTATTCTGTTCTAATGCGACAGTGTCACATACATACTTTTTGAAAATATCACTTGGTACTATTTCGCTTTCCATTGTTACAGTCTCCCCTATATTCAGGTAAAAATACCAGCGTACCCGATAGTAGACCAGTGTAATTGTACTACGTAACGATAAACCCAGCACCATGTGAGCGGGAGGACTGGGTTATGTT
>CAIRND010000679.1 GCA_903879825.1 uncultured Geobacteraceae bacterium | reverse complement strand
CCGGAACCTTCATGTTCGTTAAATATGTAACTGAAGCCACTCTGCAATATATCAAGAGTTTCCCGCGCCGCAAAACAGGGAATAACCTCTTTGTGGAGGAAATGAAATCCGCGCAGGTCATCAATGCCATTGACGTGGTCAGCGTGGGCATGGCTGAAAAGTACGGCATCGATGCGGCGAATCTGCTGGCGCAAAGCCTGCGCTCGCAAGTCGGTGGACGTATCGATCAGAACGGTATGATCGTTATAACGAATCAACAGCGATGCGCGTGTCCGCTTGTCCCGTGGGTCATTAGACCTGCAGACCGGGCAGCTGCAGCCAACCATGGGAACTCCGGTGGAGGTGCCACAGCCCAAAATAGTAATCTTCATACCGATCAACTTTCTTGATAATTTGTCCAACCAATAACAGAATCAGATCATACAGGCAAGGGGGATTACATGCGGTTTTACTCAGAAAAGTAGATGGTTATCAACGCGCCAGGTCAATCAACAGGGCACAATTAAGGCCGATTACGATCAGACCGGTAATCAGCAACACGGTGATACCGTAACGACGATTGGCGTATGAGCCCATTACCGCCTTTGAAGAGGTGAGCCAGATCAATGGAAAGATTGTAAAGGGGAGTTGCAGGCTGAGGACAACCTGACTCCACAAGATGCCTTTGAACGGGTCGCGGAGTGCCAAAATGGCAATAAATCCCCCTACAAGCGTAATGATGACACCGATGCGCGAATGAATATCAACGATGTCAAATGGCTCGCGATAAATGCCGGCGAAGACGCTGCCTCCAGCCATGGCGGCCGTTACCGACGAGGCAAAACCGGCGAAGATCAAGCCAAGAGCGAAGACGGTTGCTGACAGGTTGCCAAAGATCGGCAGCAATGTTTCCGTTACCTGCGACAGTTCATTAACCTGGATGCCTCTGGCATGGAACACTGCCGCTGCCATGATTATCATGGCGCTGTTAATCGCCCAGCCGGCTCCCATGCCGGTCAGGGTGTCGAGGAACTCGAATTTAAGCTGCGTACGTATGGCTGCGTCGCCCTGTTCCTGTACCTGCCGACTTTGAATTACCTCCGAGTGGAGGAAAATATTGTGAGGCATGACCACCGCACCAAGCACCGCGACGATAACCGGCAGCGCCCCGAGCGGCACGCTCGGTACTACCCACCCCTGTAGTGTGGCCCCCCATGAAACCTGAGCAAGTGTCAGCTCAAACAGAAACGCAAGTCCGATCAGAGAAACAAAGCCCATGATCCATTTTTCCAGGCGCTGGTAGTTTTTGGAAAAGAGCATGTAGCAGGCAAAACAACAAGACAGCAGTGCTCCGGCCGGTAGAGGCAGGCCGGTCAGCATTTTGAGCCCGATGGCAGCCCCCAGTAGTTCCGCTAATGCGGTAGAGATGCAGGCCAGCATGGCACTGCCGAGCATCAGGTATCTGAGCCAGGGTTTAAAGTAGGTGGAGGCAGCCTCAGAAAGGCATAGTCCGGTAACGATGCCGAGATGGGCAGCATTGTGCTGCAGTACGATAAGCATGATCGTGGAGAGGGTCACAACCCACAGCAGGCCATAGCCGAATTGCGAGCCGGCGGCAACATTGGTTACCCAGTTGCCCGGGTCGATAAAGCCGACTGTGACAAAGAATCCGGGGCCGATATAGCGGAACAGTTCCAGTGAAGTCAGGCGAGAAGCCTGTTTGCCGATGTGGGAGAGCCATTTCATTGTGTATGTTTGACCTTGGTTTTGACAGTAATGGCTAGTTGACGCCAAGAGCCGTTATAATGGTTTCCTGTATGTCATCGAGATATTGCTGCGAATATTTCACATAGTTACCCGCAGATTTCTTCAGCCATGCAACTTCGTCCGTGGTCAGGTCACGTTTATACCTCGCCGGGGCACCAACCCACAGCGTATGGGGAGGGACAATAGTTCCTTCGGTTACCAGCGCCCGTGCCCCTATCAAGGCGCCTTCGCCAACAACTGCGTGGTCCATCACCATCGCCTGCATCCCGATGAAGCAGCCGTCCAGCAAGGTGCAGCCGTGCAGGGTGACGCTGTGACCGATAGTGACGTCATCGCCGATAATCAACGGTGCACCAGGATCATCGGCATGTTTTTTGTGAGTGACATGCAGCATGGAAAGATCCTGCACGTTGCTGCGGGCACCGATGCGGATATGGTTTACATCGCCGCGAACAACACAGTTGTACCAGACACTAGATTGTGCCCCCATCGCAACATCACCAATTATTACAGCGGTTTCAGCAACAAAGGCGGTTTGATCGATGGTGGGGTGGATGCCTTGAAACGATTTTATCATGGTAGTAATCCCTCAAAGGAAATGGATAGAACAGGCCGGAGTATAGCCACTCTGCCATCAGTTGGCAATCGTGGTGTTTTCGCTCGACAATGAAGATTAAAAAACTTGTTGCGTCGCGTTGTTTTTGCTATGTTGCGAAGTCAATTTTTCCAGCAGGAGGCTTCCATAAGATGAAATTTACCAAAATGCAGGGTGCCGGAAACGATTATGTATATGTGAACTGCTTTGTGGAGACGGTTAGTGATCCACGGCAGACGGCGATACAGGTCTCGAACCGCAATTTCGGTATCGGGTCGGATGGCTTGATTCTGATCATGCCGTCTGAGGTGGCCGATGTGCGGATGAGGATGTTTAACTCGGATGGTTCCGAGTCGGAAATGTGTGGCAATGGTATCCGCTG
>CAIRND010000678.1 GCA_903879825.1 uncultured Geobacteraceae bacterium | reverse complement strand
TGTTCAGATCATGAACGCTTCAGTCGAAAAACCGCTTGATTCATCCCGCTCACTCCAGCTTCTCTCTGAAATAAGTGGTGAAGAGCCGCTTTCACAGCGCGAACTTTCCCGCCGCCTCGGCATAGCCGTCGGACTGGTCAACTCATATCTTAAAAACCTGGTTTCAAAAGGGTTTGTCCGGGTCAAAAATTTCCCCAGCAACCGTTATGCGTATCTCCTCACACCGCAAGGTATAGCCGAAAAAAGCCGCCTCGCCTACCAGCACCTCAGTTACTTCACCAGTCTCTACACCGTAGCCCGTCAGGATTATCTGGATCTGTTCCATCGCCTGGAGGATTCCGGAATACGCGAGGTGGTTTTTTGCGGAGTGGATGAAGTGGCAGAGGTGGCATATCTATCGTTACAGGAAACCGGATTAAAGCTGGTTGCGGTTATGGATGATACGCGGAGTGGCGAGGCTTTCTTCGGGGTGCCGGTAGTGTTAATAACTGAAGGTGTGCTGCTGGAGCGCGCTATTCTGGTAGTAACATCACTGAAGCGTAGAGATGAACTTGCACAGAAGCTTAAGGATTTGGGGGTAGCGTCAAGCAGAGTTTTCGCGGCCGGAGATGTATAATAGGAAAAGTTTTTGAGGTTAAAACAAGAATTCCCAGGGTTTTATCCCCTTAACCCCTTTTATCCCTGAAATAATGAGGGTTTAAAAAAGCGGGTGTAATCAAGAGAGTGGAGAGCGACAGGGATGGTGTTTAGCTGGTTTTGGATGGGGGCGTGTAGAGGTGGTGCAGAGTGAAGGTTAGAAGATGATTCAAGGAAATAGATCTGTCCCATTTTCTCATCCTGACTGCTCAACTAGATAAAAATATTACAACGAACCATTCCGGGTTTACATGAGTCGATAGATTATGAAAAACGAAGGCCTGGTTCCTATTGAAGCGATCAGTAGTCGTATTTTGATTCTCCGTGGCGAACGAATAATTCTTGACGCTGATCTGGCTGAGCTTTATGGCGTTGAAACGAAACGGCTCAACGAGCAGGTCCGACGCAACAAAGAACGGTTCCCCGAGGATTTCACGTTTCAGTTGACTCCTGAAGAAAAAAACAGGGTGGTCGCAAATTGCGACCACCTCACTCGCCTCAAATTTTCCCCAACGTCGCCGTATGCCTTCACCGAGCATGGTGCGATAATGGCTGCCAGTGTTTTGAATACGCCGCGAGCAGTGGAGGTAGGTGTTTATGTCGTCAGGGCTTTTGTCAAATTGCGCGAGTTGCTAACGACAAACAAGGGTCTGGCGGTAAAACTTGCGGAGTTGGAGAGAAAGCTTGAAGGGCATGATACCAGCATCCGTCAGCTTGTAGGAGCTATTCGTGAACTCATGAATCCACCGGAACCAACGAAAAAACGTCCTATTGGATTTGGCAGAGTTGGCGAAAAATAGCCTGCCGACCTTTTTTTTGAGGGAATAAATGGATTTTGCAGGTTGCAGTTGAACGGGCTTGGTGACTTTATTTACCCGGGTATTTTTGGCTACTCTCAAAAAACGGATGTAATCAAGAGAGTTGGGTGCGACAGGGATGGTGAGTGGCTGGTTTTGGATGGGGATGTGTCGATGTGGTGCGGGAACGAGGGTTAGATGGGGGAGTTTGTAAATTTCAACAATGGTGATAGATGGATTTAATATTTCGATTGCGACAAGTTTTGCAGGTTTTACGATTTAAACCTTTTGACACATCCTCGGAAGTGGGAAGATCAAAGGAGCGTTACCGCCTTATTGCGTTGTCAAGCACATCAAGCCTAGCCGTAAAATTTATCACTTCTCTGATTGGGCTTGTCTCAGTTCCACTTACTATTCATTACCTTGGGAAAGAGCAATTTGGCTTGTGGATGGTTGTTAGTTCTTTGGTTGTCTGGCTGCAACTTGCGGATTTTGGCATCGTAAACGGCCTCACTAACGCCTTGGCAGAGGCACACGGGAGGGATGATACGGAAGCTGCTAACGGCTATATATCAACTGCCTTTACGGCATCTTCTCTTGTTGCCATTTTCTGTTTGCCTGTCTTGGCTCTCCTTGCGTTATGGTTGCCGTGGGGGGGGATTCTGAACCTTAACGATGCGACCCTTATCCAGTTAGCAAGTCGTTGTTTTCTGGTTGCCGGAGTAGTCTTTGTAGTTAGTCTGCCGTTCTCTGTAATTAGCAGGGTGTATACAGCCTATCAGCTTGGCTACATAACAAATGTTGCCCAAGTCTTTTCTTCTCTTTGCTCTCTCGCAGGGTTACTCATCTCGATCAGCCTCAAGCTCAACATGCAATGGCTGGTGTTATTGGTTTCGTTAGGTCCTGTGCTGGGAAATTTAGTGTCTTTGCTGGTTGTGAAAAAATATCTTCCGTGGTTTAGAATAAAATGGTTACTCGTTTCCCGTATTGCCTTACAAAGGGTAGCTCATTCCAGCATACCGCTGTTTGTATTTCAAATAGGCGCCCTACTGGTCAATCAGATGGTGAACGTAGTAATTGCACAGGTAGGAACCTTGAGTATGGTTGCCGATTATAATATTCTGCTAAAGATATATATGTTGATATTTGCCATGGGGGTAAGCTTTTCAGCACCTTTTTATCCAGCTATACGCGAAGCTTACGAGAGACGGGAAAAGGATTGGGTAATGAGCTCAATATACAGGGTGGTCACCATTAGACTTGGGGTACTGGTTGTGCCTACTATCATTCTTCTGTTTATTGGTGATTGGTTGATAAAGTTATGGATTCATCAACCTATGGGTGAAAAATTTGGCATATTCGGCTGGCTGGCTTTTATGGCATCTTTGTTACTTGTAGCAACAAGTTCCACTTTAAGTGAAATACTAACAAGTCTCGACGACATCTGGTCACAGATAAAGGTGGTCTTTGTGTCGGCATTCATAGTTCTAAGCGGAATGTATTTTTTAATTCCAAAAATTGGACTATCAGCTGTTTTTATTTCAATGGCGGTTTCTACCGTCTACCCTATATCGTGGCTGTTTTTGAAATTGAACAGAAAAATTGTAAGGGATTTGGCATGAAATGCATAAAAACTCATATTCATCAGGTGAAACAAACTAAAATGGGTAAACTGACTCGGTTTACGGGTGCCCTATTATCACCAATATATTGGGCTGCTGCTCACTTATACAGTGTCCCAGGGCTAAAAATGCATAGATATGCTTTTTTCAAGGGGATGGATCTGCTGATAAGGCAGAAGTTTGGACTGGAATATATTTATAATTTGCTGTTTTTCCCAATGGATTCAGTTCGGTATTTTGAATACGACTTCCTTTGGCATGCCCTGTATAAAAAACCACTCGAAGGGAATTTTTTGGACATCTCTTCGCCAAGATTGATATTGGCTATTTTGATGAGCAAGTTTCGCAAACTGAATGTGGAAATCGTTAATCCAGATCAAAAAGATTTGAGCGCAACACGTGAACTTATGAACGCGTGCGGGTATTCTGACAGATGCCGATTCAGAGATTCATTAATTGCAGATCTTGATTTCCGTGCAGAATCATTTGACATAATCACCAGCATTTCAGTTATTGAGCACATTCCAGGTGAAGAGGACAAGGCAGCGGTCGAGAAGTTATGGCAGATACTGCGACCAGGTGGAAGCCTCATTCTATCGGTGCCTTGCGCAAGAGAGGCTTTTGAAGAATATATTGACTTCGATGAGTACGGGCTGCTAACTCCTGGTGAAGATGGCTTCGTTTTTGGACAACGTTTCTATGATGAAATATTGTTGGAAAAACGAATTTTTAGCATAACTGGAAAACCTATTACTCAAGCCATCTATGGTGAAAATAAATCAGGAGCTCTTAAAGAAAATCGTCAAGAAAAAATATCTACTCCGGATTATCCATTTTGGCGGGAGCCGCTAATGATGGGTAAAGAATATTCATATTTTCAATCGATAAGCGACCTGCCTGGTTGGGGGGTAATCGCCATGGAGTTTGTCAAACAATGAAACTTGCCGTAATCGATCATGTTGGTAATCCAGGTGGTGGCAGCCGGGTAGTACGTGCCT
>CAIRND010000677.1 GCA_903879825.1 uncultured Geobacteraceae bacterium | reverse complement strand
GCATATACCGCGCATGCTCTTGAAGAAGAATGGGATAGTTTACACGCCAATGGATTCGATGCCATTCTTACCAAACCAATTAATATGGCTGCTCTCAAGGAATCACTAACCAAAGCATTCAAAGCAAATGGATTCTCTGTTCCCGAATGAAATTGTTGCAAGTTTGAATCTGATTATTATCCGCGTACGACTGAGCTCTTGAACGTAGAAAGGCTCGGCATCACTGCCGGCCTTTCTACGTTCAAGAGTGTTTGAGGAGTGGACGTGATACTGATCAGGCAAATGGATTCCTGATAATAATCGTCTGATCGCGTCGCGGTCCTACTGATACAAGCACAATCGGACAGCCAGCTAATTCTTCAAGGCGTCTCACATACGATTTGGCCGTTGCCGGCAGTTCGTCAAAACTACGAACTGCGGTAATATCCTCTTTCCAGCCCGGAAGTTCTTCATAAACCGGAACACACTTTTCAAACAGCTCCAGTTGAGCCGGTAGCGTTTCGAGGGTTTTGCCATCACAGGTGTAACCGGTGCAGACTTTGATCGTGTCGAATTCGGACAGCACATCCAGTTTGGTAAGGGCGATGCCGGTGAGACCATTTACCCGGACAGCATAGCGGATTACCATGGCGTCAAACCAGCCGCAGCGACGTGGCCGACCGGTTGTAGCGCCGAACTCGCCGCCGATCCGGCGCAGCTCTTCACCAAAATGATCCTGAAGTTCAGTAGGAAACGGGCCGCTGCCGACACGGGTCACATACGCCTTCGATATGCCGATGATCTCATGAATTTCACGTGGGCTAACGCCTGAACCGGTGCAGGCACCGCCTGAGCAGGTTGATGATGAGGTGACAAAGGGATAGGTGCCGTGGTCGATATCAAGCAGCGTTCCCTGTGCCCCTTCAAAAAGGGCTTTCTTACCCGCCTTGAGATCGTTGTTGAGGATGAGAGCGGTGTCTGCAACATAGCGGCGCAGCACATCGGCATACCCCTGATACTCGGCGAAAATTTCGTCGAAGTTGCATGGCGGTTCGCCCAGGAAATTCTCGAGCAGGAAGTTTTTTTCGACCAGAAACTCTTTCAGCTTGCGGGCAAAGGTGTCGGCATCGATAAGATCCATCAGGCGGATGCCACGACGTCCGATCTTGTCTTCATAACAGGGGCCGATACCGCGTCCGGTCGTGCCGATCTTCTTGTCACCGCTTTTCGCTTCGCGGGCAATATCAATGCGTTTGTGGTACGGCATGATGATATGCATTGATTCGGAAAGCAGCAGGCAGGAGTCGTCTTTAATCCGGCCTGATTCCTTGAGTTTGGTGATCTCTTTAATGAATACTTCGGGGTCAAGAACCACCCCGTTGCCGATGATACAGCGCTTTCCTTCGTGCAGAATCCCGGAAGGAATCAAGTGCAGGACAATTTTTTCGTTACCGACCACCAAGGTGTGGCCGGCGTTGTTGCCCCCCTGGTAGCGGACGACATCGTCTGCATGTTCAGTGTAAATATCAACGACTTTGCCTTTGCCTTCATCGCCCCATTGGGCGCCTACAATAACTACATTTGCCATGTCTCGTTCTCTCCCCGGCTTTCTTCGATATAGTTCATAAGACCCGGTCGTGAGAGCATACTCTCGTCGATCGGGATCGTGCATCCATCACCGCTGCGAACAGCCCGGTACGATTCCTGATCGTCACCGATAACAAGCATGCAGCGGATATTCATTTTTTTCGCATATTCAAGTGATTGAGCATAGTCGCGGCGAATGATGTCGCGGGCAGTGGTATATCCGACGGAGCGGAGTTGCCGGGCGATTTGCAATACATTCTCGCGGCCCTTACAGGCATTAAACAGCAGAAAATCAGTGGCAGCGCACCCTTGTAATTCAGGGCGACGCTCAACCGTTTGCAGCAAGTTAAGCAGATTAAAGGTGAAACCGGTTGCCGGTGCATTGAATCCGTAGCGGACGGTCAGATTATCGTAACGTCCGCCGCTGCAGACCGGCTCACCAAAACCGGTAACAAACCCTTCAAATGTTATCCCGGAATGATAATCAAGACCCCGTGTTTCCCCAAGATCAATTGAAAGGAAATCGGCTACCCCATGAATATCAAGAATATCCAGAACGTTGCGTAAATTCTGGAGAGCTGCAAGGGATCGTGGGTTGGTAACGATTTGCTGTGCCGCTTTCAGCACCTCCCGCCCACCAAATAAACGCGGCAAAGCTGATAATTCGCGTGCAGATTCAGGGGAGACGGGATGATCTTTGAGAAGCGACATTACGGCTGAGCTGTCTTTTCGTGATACCGCTTCTCGCAGCTGCCGGAGCGGTTCTCCACTCAATCCAGACGCCTGGAAAACGCCTTGACAAAACTCAACCTGGCCGAGATCGATGGTAAAGTTATCCAAGCCAAGTACCTGCATGGCCTCAATTGCCATGACGATCATCTCGGCATCAGCCTCAGGTGAATCGAGACCGATCAGCTCAACGCCGGTCTGGAATATTTCGCGGCTGCGGCCAGCTTGAATCTCGGTCTGGCGCAACACTCGACCGCTATAGCTGATGCGGTGCGGCAAAGGCAGCGACGACATTCGGGTCGCGGCAATACGTGCAATTTGTGGAGTGATGTCAGGGGGGAGTGCAAGCAGCCTACCCGACTGACGATCATCAAAACGGTAGGTTTTTCCTTTGAGCTCATCGCCCATGCCGGTCGCCAAGACATCTTCATACTCAAGGCGAGGGGTTATGACACGCCGGAATCCCCATAATTCAAAGACGCGCAGCAACCTGTTTTCAATGAAGCCGATTTTAGCAGCAGCTTCCGGCAGGAAATCGCTCACGCCCCGTGGGAGAGCTATGTCGTTAGGTGAAAGAGTCATGTAACCTTTTTATATACTGTGATTTTTTAAGGATTGCGTCAGTGCCTCTGTCAGCTGCGGTGACTTAAAAATAAAAACTGATCAAAAAGTAAACGCGGGATTGTCGCAAAATCCAGTTGTCATGTCAAAATAAAAGCTTACCGGGTACTCTCGGTGGCCGGAACAATTTCGTTTGTGCTGGAGGTCGGAACGTCAGTTGTGGCGACCGGCTTTTTTGGTAACGGAGCCTGCTCTGGTGATTTGGAAGACGGAGCGCGCTCTGGCGCGGTATCTGCCGACTTTTTGCCCGGGTTTTGTTTCCCCTCTGCAGGTTGCTGCTGTTTGCCGTCAACGGCACCAGCGCCTTTTACCTGTTTGTCACCGACTTGTGCGAAAAAAGAGGCCATTTCGTCAAATAAACGTCCATATACTCCCGGTTCCGGTGTGTCACGGAGCAGCCAATCACTCTTTTTCTCTTCAAGAGTCCGACGAATTCCGTCGAGTGTCTTGAAGCGCAGCTCAATTTTTCGAGACAGATTTGCTTCGGATTCACTAAAATCAGGATACTGAAGGTTGACAAGAGGGTAATAGGTCAAGAATCGGCCGCGAAAATTTGGATATTCCCAAAGCACTGTTCCGTCAGGTCCGAGTATCTGGGCAGTCATCGTCATAAAGTTGAAGTTGGTTTCGAGGGATGTCATCAAATTAGTTGCATAGATTCTGCTGTTTTTAGTAAGTCCGCTGACGACAAT
>CAIRND010000676.1 GCA_903879825.1 uncultured Geobacteraceae bacterium | reverse complement strand
GCAAGTACGCCGCCGATAAAGGCGACCAGCAGGGCCAGCCAGCCGTTGACACCAAGCAGGATGCATTGAACCATCAGTGCAGCACCCAGCGGAAATGAACCATCCACTGTCAGGTCGGGAAAATCGAGCACCCTGAAGGTGATGAATACTCCCAGTACCATAATTCCGTAAATCAGGCCTTCAACCAGAATTCCTTCGATCATAATAAAACCGTTCAACCTTCCAGAGGGGGAAATAGCCCGGCAGCCGCGTTGGCTGCCGGGTATAAGAAATTATTTGTTGCTGAGTTTGCCGTTTTCAATAATTTTGTTAGCGCTTTTTATAATATCTTTCGGAATCGTCAGGCCAAGTTTTTTGGCAACATCCAGATTAACCAGCAGATCGACATCAGATGTCTTGGTCATAAAGCGGGTTGGAAGCTGCTCTGCTTTCTTGCCGTTCAATATTTCAACAATCAGTCCGCCGGTGGCCCTGCCCATTTTGTAATAATCAAAGCCCCAGGCAGCAAGAACCGGATATTTTTCAGCCGAACTCGGGTCAGCTGACATGATAGGAACTTTGCTCTTGTTGGCAACGTCTGCTATGGCGCTCAATGCTGATACGACGGTATTGTCGGTGCTGATATACAGTGCGTCAACACGCTTGATGATGGCCTGAACCGCCTGTTTTACCTCGGCAGATTTGGATACGGTTGTCTCCACATATTCAAGACCCAGTTCCTTGCAGGCCTGTTTGACTACTCCGGCCAATACGACCGCATTTTCCTCGGAGCTGGTATAAATATGGCCGAGGCGCTTAATTTTTTTGATCTTGAGCAGAAGTTCAATCTGCTGTTTCACCGGGGTCATATCGGATACGCCGGTGACCGGTTTCTTGGCGCCTTTCAACGAAGGAACCAGGCCCGCTTTAACCGGATCGGTGACGGCAGAGAACACGATCGGAATGCCTTTGAGCGTATTCACCAGTGACTGGGAGGTGGGTGTGGCGATACCGACTGCCAATGTTACCTTTTCTGACTGAAACTTGTTGGCGATAGAGGCGGCAGTGCTGATGTCTCCATTGGCATTTTGCAGGTCAAAAGTGGCATTTATTTTGGCCGCAGCCAGCTCATCCTGAATACCTTTTTCAACGGCATCGAGGGCAGGATGGGCAACAATTTTGGAGATGCCGATGGTGACCTTTTGAGGTGCAGCGGCGGCGATGACCGACGCAGCGGGCACTAATGCCATCAGACACAACACAATGAACACATTCATAATACTTTTCATACGAAACCTCCTGGGTTTGTTTTTTCCGATGAAGCTTTTCTCAGTAACGAGAAATCAACGGCGGGTATAGATATCACTCAACCGGCTCTGACGTCAACGTGGTTTATTGGTAGATCTGCATGTAACGCAGGTTTTTTTGTCATTGAGGAATAGGCAACCGGGGCAGCGTGTGCTATAGAGATTGCGCGACAACAGTTTTTACTAACACCACCCGCAGAAATTAAATTGTATATTTATAACCACATCAAGGAGATACGACTATGCAGTACACCGACATGCTGTACAAATTGGTAATCAGTTTATGGGCTGGCGGCAACGCCATATTTACGTTGATGCTGACACCGATTCTCTTCAAAACAGAGAGCCGTGATGTTGCCGGCCGCATCGTGGGCAATCTTTTTCCCGGTTATTTTCGGTGGGGGATGGCCTGCGGCGTTATTGCGTTGATCTGCCGCCTGGCCAGTCGCGGTTTCGACCTTAAACTGCCGGTGGTTGTGCTGGTCCTTATGCTGGCGCTTACCTCTTTCCAGGCGTTCTACGTCGAGCCGCATGCGGCAGAGTTAAAACGACAGATCGGTTCCTTTGAGGCAACCACCAAAGACCATCCGCTCAGAAAGGAATTTTCAAAGTTGCACGGTGTTTCGGCGCTCTGTAATCTGACCGTACTGGCCGGGGGAGTGTTGCTGGTATTGCTGCCGTAATTCATGTGGCACTCGCGTTAAAAGTACTCCGCGAGGCCGCTTTCAATGCGCTCAAAGCGGATAAACCGTTCCGGTGGTTCACCTGCCGATAAAGAGCTCCGTTCCGTCTCCGACAGTTCCAACTCAGGTGTTAATGGTCGTCGCTCCAGATACAGAGCGCGTCCGGTTTCTAATGGTATCTTTTCAAACGGGTGGCGGTAACTTGGATTTTGGAGAAGAACCGCCTCGCAGTAGCGAACACCTGTCGCGGAAAGAGTCCGCAGATACCCTGGTTCCGTTACTACTTCACTGGAAGTACAGATCGACAGGGCTGCGCGGCGCCGGGCTGCTGCATGTTGGAAGCGCCGTTTATAGGGGAATGAACAGTAGTTTACCGGCAGCGGAATACTCTGTTCCAGCCCGAAACGAACCATACGTAAGGCGCACAGTTCCGATTCAAGTACCGTGACTTTTTCGCCGTGAAGAAATGTATAGCCCCGTTCCGTTAATGGGCCAAAATTGTACGGAGTCAAGCGCATCTGGTGTAAATTAAGATGATTAACCCCCGCCTCTGCCATTTCAACCATCTTCACTTTAAGTAGCTCTTCATCCTCGGGAACCGCCGGAATCTCTACGGTCACTGTACTGATACGCCCGATCGCCAGACGCAGTTTCTTGAGATTGTATCGAACGGCACCCAGGTCAAAGCGGATTTCATTTAAGCCGGCATCTTGCAGGCGGCCGCAGAGATCGTTTGTCAGCAGGGTACCATTGGTATAAAGCCAGAGGTGAACATCATCCCCGCACCGTTTGCGAACGGCACTCAGATATGAAAGAGTCAGCTCAGGAGTCATCAACGGCTCGCCGCCGCTGATACTGACACCGCTAAATCCCATTGCAGCCACATACGCGGCATAATCCTCCGGAGTGGTAAATGCCAGGCCATTGGTGGTCGGCGGCCCGTCATCATCTTGAGCCGTCGGACAGTAAAAACAGCGGCCGTTGCAGTGACCATTGATAAACAGGCATGACCAGCCGCCATCCCCGCAATGCCGACAGCCGGGAGAAAGATCGGTGCAATTCACCTTGGTTCCGGCATATCCGAAACTGGCGTGTTGGTTCAGCCACTGCAACAGTTCATCTCGCTCCGCTCCGGCCTCAGCCAGTTTTCCCGCATCGGCAAAGTGTAGCAGGTCGTACAAACGACCGTATTCGTTCTGGTTTGATTCAATAAGCCGTTGTTTCATAGTTTCGCTGAGCCGCGTCTGAATATGGGGGGATGGTAAGCATGACACGTGGTGATATCCTCTCGCTACAAAAGTTTAGGGGGAAGATATACATTAATTTTGAAAGTTAAGATTCAACGAAATGTTGTTGGGGTAATATAAACGGGAATGTAACGGGGTGGATGGGGCTTAGCTGTTAAATACGGATTGCAATTTTTACGATAATTCGTTCACGGAAAACGACTTGGAAATAAGGGCCCAAGGGGAGACGTCGTTAGTTTGTTAAAAATTAAATAAATAATTTTATTTTGCTTGACATATGTAGTGTTGCTGTATAAAGAGTTTCATAATTAATAAATCATATTGTTTTTTTTAGAAAGCTGAAACAACAGATGACTTTTTCGTGTGAAACAAACCTCACTTCCCCAAAGACTATTATTGACACTATCGTGTCACCGATTAGTTTCACACCTCGCTCATCACGAAGTATCTTGATGGAATCTCACATTATATCTCCGAATTTCCCAAGGTAGAACCATGGTGGTCGTGTTTGGCATTCAAATGTTATTTGAATTGAAATTTTTAAATGTTAAGCCTGACCCCCGGCATCTCATAACGGTAAAAACAAGCAACACGACCATGAAGATCATCACGACAATGACCACGATAATGGCCACCATATGAGCAAAGGCTGGACTTACACGTATGATTTTGAAAACCGGCTGGTTAAAGCCGAGAGAAAGCATGCCATTGTAACGTTCAAATATGATCCGTTCGGAAGGCGGATTGAAAAGCGGGTTAAAGATGGTGAAAATTGCCGTGATGAGGATGTGGTAGTTCACACCTACGTTTATGATGGGCAAGCCATCATTCTGGAATATGAAACTACCGGCGACGGGCGGCGCAAAAAGACTGATGTCACGAAATACGTGCATGGCCCTGGGATTGATGAACCGTTAGCAATGTCCAGAGATAATGAGGTATACTTTTACCACACCGACGGGCTCGGCAGCGTAGTAGCATTGACGGACAAGAAACAGCACGTTGTAGAAGCGTATGAGTATGATTCGTTCGGGAATTTGAAGCAGGGCTTTAACCAGCCAATGCAACTGTTTACTTACACGGGAAGGATTTTTGATGTTGAAACGGGTTTGTATGATTATCGCGCAAGATACTATGATCCCATGGAGGGGCGGTTCATAAGCCGTGACCCCATTGGCTTTGATAGTGGCGACGTAAATCTTTACTCCTACGTTTTTAATAATCCAATCAATCTGACCGATCCTTCAGGAAATTCCCCTTGGTACGGTAACTATTGCGGCCCTGGATATAATTCTGCTCCGCCAATTGATGATTTAGATAGAGCATGCCAAGAACATGATGCATGTTATGCTGCTTATGGGTTTGATTGGAAAACGGTTGTGAATCCACCTTCAGATGGTGATACTTGTAATATTAAAAATAAATGTGACAAAGAATTACGTGACGCAGTAATGCGATTTGTGCCAACTAATGATAAATCAAAAAGAGCTAGAGACATGGTTTTGCGTATTTTCTGAATTAGGTGGCGCAACTGGTTCAAAAATGCACTAGCAAGGACAACCGAATGAAAAAATTTGTATTATCAACTGTTGTGCTTTTATTGGCTGTTTCTTTTTTCATGTTTACAAATACCGGCTCAGGTTTAATAGAACTTATTGACAATTGGTCACAAGGAGATCCTTCGGTTCCCAGTAATAATGAAATCGTAATGCCACCTAATTCAACAATTGAAGCTACTACAATAACCGGAACTATTAGCATCAAATCCGGAAAAGGATTGAAAAGATATTACACTTGGGAGGGTGCCACTCGATCTGTTGTCATGTGGCCTCGTAATAAACGCTGGGATGGCAGCATGGGTATGTATTATCCAGGCCCAGGCAGCCACTGGTTGCCCAAGCATAACGGGATCAGCCGAGGTGTATTAGAGGAGGGGCAGCAGCATTTCAAAAATACCGATGATGCAATGGCCTGGATTGAGAAATGCAAACAATGGGTTCCCCTAGTCTATAGGGACGATGGATTGCTTGTGGCATATGGAAAAGCTTTATCGAGAGAACAACTTAATGTAGGGGTCTGGCAAATAATGATTAATGGTCAGAAACCGGTAAAATTGAAGGGGAGTAATAACGATGCGATTCGTGCGTCTTGGGATAAAGAACCGTACCAAAGATCAATTAAACTCATATACTTACGCCGTTAATAATCCTATAAATTTTACTGACCCAAATGGAGAGAACATCTATGGTAATTGGTGTGGTCCTGGCGGCAGCGGTGCTACAAAAGATGGCGTAGATGCTATTTGCAAAAAGCATGATAAATGTTTTGAAAAAACAGGGGCGACCTGGAAAAATAATGTATTAGGTACAAGTGACAAGAATAAAAAGGAATGTTTTGATAATTGCAATAAAGATTTATGTAATGATTTGCGCAGTTATTTTCCTAAAACGTACTCTGAAATATTGGGTCGTGGTGCTGTTATGCTTTCCTTTGGATGCAGCTTATGAGCAATATAAGTCTATCCACACGTAGCAAATCCATTAAAATAGCCTATTTGATTTTAGGTGTGGTGATTGTAATATTACATTTGCGCTTTGGATTGTTATCAATATTCACCTTTGTTGAAAATGAACATTGGCTGTCTTGGTTGATAATAATTTTAGGCCCACTCCTTACCCCCCCAGCTTTTTTAATCGGCTTGCGTCGTCCACGTACAGCTGCTTGGTGCTTGTTTTGTGGTGCCTCCTTATCCTTGCTATTCATGTGGTTTAGTGAAGGGCTACATGGAGAGCATGTGTTTAGATTTGCTATCAAGATCAGCGCCCCAATGTATTTATTGGCAATCATGTGCCTTGTACGGGAAAAAGAAAAATGATGGGGGTTCAGGTTTAACATTTAAACATTGTAATTTGGAGAATGTTTAAATGTTAAACCCGCCCCCCACGTTTCTATGGACAGCAACAGCAGGTATCTTCAGTACAGCTACGACACCACCGGCAAAAAGACAAAAACCATCTACCCGGAAGGAAGTGTAGTCAGCTATGCCTGCGACAACGCTGGCAGGCTGGCGACAATCACCAACGGCGGTGGCAAAACGTACGGTTACAGCTGTGACAAGCTGGGCAGACGAAGTAAAATCACCTATCCGAGCGGCGCAACGGCCAACTATAGCTATGACACCAAAGGCAATCTGACCAGCCTGATTCACAAAACATCAAGTAACGCCACAATCGCCAACTATGCCTACACTCACGACAAAGTCGGTAATCGTCTAAGCACGACTGACAGCGATACAACCGCCTATCAATATGATCCTGTCTATCGCCTGCTGCATGCCCTGCCGGTCAAACCGAACGGCACCACCAAAACCAACGGCAGCGGCACAGAAGATTACAGCTACGACCCGGTTGGCAACCGCATCATCGGCCCGCAAGCCCAAAATAGCTACAGCTACAGCGCAGGCAACCAGCTGACCACGGACAGCCAACTTATCTACCGCTTCGACAACAATGGCAACCTGATAGCCAAAGGCAAACCCAACACGACCAGCGACAACACCAATCGCTGGAGTTACAGTTATGACCTTGAAAACAGACTAATCAAAGCAGAATCCAAATTCGACAAAGAGAATGTCGTTGTCACTTTCAAGTATGATCCGCTGGGCAGAAGAATCGAAAAGAGAATCGAAGACAAAAACAAGAAACCGGAAGACGCTACGGTCATCACCTACGTCTACGACGACCAGGTCATCATCTTGCAATACGAAGTCACCCCGCAGAAAGCCACAACCACTAAGTACGTTCATGGCCCGAATATCGACGAACCGCTGTCAATGCAGCGTGGCATGGATGTTTACTACTACCATGCTGACGGGCTCGGCTCCATCACCGTCTTGACCGACAGCAAACAGAAAGTAGTTGAAAGCTACCGCTACGACAGCTTTGGTAACTTAAAGAACGGCATCAAACCAAAGCAGCCGTTTACCTACACCAGTAGAATCTGGGATATGGAGATTGGATTGTATGACTATCGTACCAGGACGTATAATTCACAACTTGGCAGATTTATCCAAAAAGACCCAATCGGGTTCGACGGTGGGGATGTGAACCTTTATGGGTATGTCCAAAATAATCCGATTAACTGGATTGACCCTTGGGGGCTTTTCCGATATACGCCAACTGCCGGCGGTCCCGTAAATAATACAACTGCTTCATCTTTGACATGTTTCGAACGATGTGCAGGGCACGAGGTAACTGTAACTGCAGGTCAAGAAGGTGGACATAGCAGAGGTAGCGCCCATGAAACTGGGCAGGCATGTGATGTAGGGAAAAATTCCAATCCATGGCTTGATAGAGATACCTCCCAATCATGTTTCCAGCAATGTTTTGATCAATCCCGTAGTTTTGGCCAAGAAGAAGGAAACCATTATCACTTCCAAACACGGCCTGGTCGCGGTGGCGCAACTGGCTTTGCCGATGGTTTAAGGTAAAAGGAGGCAAAGCATGAGAAGCGTACAAGGGATATTTCTGGCAATCATTGTTTCTCTGTCACTCCTATCTGCATGCTCAAATAGTAAATCTCTTCCACATGGTTGGAGGTTACCTACAAGCGAAGAGTTAAAGGATACTTGGAGAAACGCAAGCGAGAACAGATACACGATAGTAAAAGGTGATTTTAATGGTGATGGAATTGTTGATGAAGCAAAGCTGTTAGCGCGCAAGGATGGCTCTGGCTTTGGAGTGTTTGCTTTTATATACCAGAAAGATCATTCATTCAAAATATATCACCTTGATGAAATGAAAGATGTCAAATTGATTCAAGCTATGGGAATTAAGAAGGTGTCACCAGGCACTTACAAGACGGCATGTGGAAAAGGTTGCTGGGATTGCCAGAAGGATGAAGTCCCTGAAATAACTATCAAAAATGAAACCATTGATTATTTTAAGACTGAAAGTGCAAATTCGTTCTTTTATTTGGATATTAAAACAAATGCTTTTAAACGAATCTGGATAAGTGACTGAAATGCAAAGAAGTTACTGGCAAATGCAGCTATATCCAAAAAGATCCAATCGGGTTCAAAGGCGGGGATGTAAACCTATATGCGTACGTCCAAAATAATCCGGTTAACTGGATTGACCCATCTGGGCTTGCGTCAGAACAACCACCAATTGATTATTGGAGAGATTTCTATAGAGGAACGAGAGATTTTACAAAAAACTACCAGGATATGAGGGATGCAAATACTATTGGTGCCGATAAGTACTTTCATTGCATGGCCAATTGCCAAGCAGCAAGAGAAGGTGAGGGTGGCAGAGACGCAGCTAAAATTATAAGTGAAGGTCGTGAGCTTACTGATCAATATATTAAAGGCGACCGTCGTTCAGATTGTGATGCAGATAGAGCTGCGAATAAACAGGGAAGAGATGGCAATCCAAATACCCCATGCAGCCAAGTTTGCGGATCATTACGACCCAATGGCCTTAATCCGAGGTATTGATCATGAGTAAATTTAAAAAAATTCTTTTAGCTGCCATGATAATACTATTGATGGTTTTTGCATATTGGCTGAAGGGGTACTTAGATATAGATAAATGCTTAGATAGCGGTGGCCGTTGGAACTATAAGAAAGGTATATGCGAACATCAGGAAATAAACAAATAAAGACATCGTAGAGTGCAATAGAATAAGCCGTAGGGGT